>NZ_JBNKPP010000230.1:0-40671 GCF_050295395.1 Agarivorans sp. | reverse complement strand
CATAGGCCAACTGAGTAACCACGTCGGCTACGCTTTCTAAACTATAAATGGTTGAAGCCTTAAGAGAAGAGCGTACCCGCTGTAAGTCCGCCTGACTCACACCTCGTGCAGCGAAGTCATCAATGGCTTGATCAACATCCTTCATCAGCTCAGCCAGCGTTAAGCCCGACTGAGGATTCGCTCGAACATAAATAGCCAAGGTACAGGCTATTTCTCGACAATAATGGGAGCTACCAGCCGATAAGGCTTTACCGCTCTCCACTAAAGATTGATGCAATAACGAGCTTTTCCCGCCGCCGAGAATTTCCGAAAACATATCTAAAGCTACTTCATCTTCGGCACCGGCATACACCGTAGGATAACTAATATACAACAATGGAATATGGACTCGGTCTTCCAAGGAGATATAACGTGTTTGCGTTAGCTGGGCTGGCCAAGGGGTAACTTTAGGTACTTCAGGGCCGCTGGGAATAGTGCCGAAATACTTGTTCACCCACTCAAGAGTTTGAGCTTCGTCGATATCACCACCAATGCTAAGCACGGCATTATTTGGGCCATACCAACGTAAGAAGAAAGCCTTCAAATCGTTTACATCAACTCGATTTAAGTCTTCAACATAACCGATGGGTTGCCAAGAGTAAGGATGATCGCGGGGATATAGAGCCTCGCCCACCCGCTCAGACAACAAGCCATAGGGCGCGTTATCAACTCGTTGGGCTCGCTCGTTTTTCACCGTATCACGTTGTATTTCAAATTTCTTCTGACTTACCGCATCAAGCAAGAAGCCCATTCTATCGGCTTCTAGCCAAAGTACTTTTTCCAGCTGATTGGCTGGCACAGTCTGGTAGTAGTTGGTACGGTCTTGAGTGGTGGAGCCATTCATGGTTCCACCGGCTTCGTTAATAATTCGAAAGTGCTCTTGGTCACCAACGTGTTTAGAGCCTTGGAACATCATGTGTTCAAAAAAGTGAGCGAAACCAGATTTACCCTGTTGCTCTCGGCTAGAACCAACATGATAAGTCACATCCACATGGACTAAGGGCGCACTCTGATCTTGATAGAGTAAAACGGTAAGGCCGTTAGCCAGACGGTATTTTTTATAGCCTATCTGCAGTTCACTGCCATTGGCCTCCGCCTGCTCAACCAAACGCATCCCCGAAGGTAAGCTTGGCTCATTAGCTGGGGTAACATAAGCGCAAGCCGCTAAGGCAAGCACTCCTAATAGGCTAAACCACTTCAATCCCATGTTTACTCTTTTTAACATCAATTAACTCCAGCATAGGCATTAGCTAATACCACCAATATTGAATAACGCGCTAATTTCCCAATTAACATCAATAAGCTACTTTGCACTACTGGCAATTTAGCCGCGCCAGCCACAAAACATAACACATCGCCCACTAGCGGCAGCCAACTCAGTAACAATACCCATACACCAAATTTATTCACCCAAGGTTTAGCCTTAGCTTGTTGGGCTAAATCCGGTAGAAAGGCAAAGCGCCGATGGGCAAAATCGAACAAGCCCCAGCCCATAGCAAAGGTAATTAAACCACCTAAGGTATTACCGATACTCGCCACCAATAGCAAACTTAACCACTGCTCAGGATATTGGCTAAGCAGCCCTAACAATAACACTTCAGAACTACCGGGTAAGATGGTGGCCGACGACAGGGCACTCAAAAATAGCGCTAACAGCACCGCTACAAGGGCTCGACGAAATAGTTAGCGGGCCATAGCTCTCTAACATCTACATAGGCCATCCCTGCGGCTTGTGCCGCCGCAATACCCGCATCGGCATCTTCAAAGACTAAGCAGCGCTGTGGTGCCACCTGCATCAGTTCGGCACACTTTAAAAAAGTATCGGGGGCGGGTTTATGCCGAGCCACTAGATCGGCTCCAACAATCGCCTGCAACTGCTCAGCAATACCTAACTTATTCAGCAGCATCTCTGCTTGTTGCTGACTAGCTCCGGTACCTACCGCCATCAGCTTTTCACCTAAGTAATGCTCGAACACTTTTATTAAAGGGGTAACCTGTACCTCTTGATTCACTAGCTGATGATAACGTTGCTCTTTAGTCTCTGAGATTAAAGCCACGTCAAGATCTTGAATATTGGCCTGCTCAGCTAAGATTTCAACCGTTTGCTCGGTGGGTTTACCACTCATAGCCAACATTTGCTGCGCAGTAAAAGGAATATTGAACTTGTTTAAAGCATACACCCAGGCTTTTTGGTGCTGCCCCATAGAATCAATTAAGGTGCCATCCATATCAAAAATGAAGGCATCATATTCGACGTATTGCTCTAGTTGCATAAACACTCTTTGTTAAAAATTTTGGAGGAATAACAATTATTATCAGCATCATAACAATAAGCCCCACCATCAAGCACGAGTTGTTTATGGCTTTTTTGGCTGTTCCCAAGCCGTGATAAGCTGCTTAGCACCGCTATAGACTAAAATAATCTCTGTGAGGCGAGACGAAGTTGCTAAGTAAAGCGCTTCTTTTATCGGTTAATACGAGTAAACTAAATACCATCAATCACTTACGTGAACAGGTAGCGCTATGGTTCGGTTTTTTTTAGTACCTTTAATTCTAACCATTTTATGGACACTGTTTTTGTTTCATTATGGCTTAAGCTTTAAACAGGGTTTGAAGGGTTATTATTGGATCATTGGCGTCAGTTGCGCTTTAATTGGCTTTTTTAGTCTGATGATATGGATAACTCATTAGCAAAAAAAAAAAGCTTGCCGAAGCAAGCTTTTGATTAATCTCTCAAGTTTATCCTACCCAAGAGAGTAGAACCCCGGCCGCTACCGCACTACCTAATACACCAGCCACGTTGGGCCCCATTGCGTGCATCAATAAGAAGTTATGAGGGTTTGATTCTAAACCGACCTTGTTTACCACCCGCGCCGCCATTGGTACAGCAGAAACCCCAGCGGCACCAATTAACGGGTTAATCTTGCCACCACTTAAGCGACTCATTAGCTTAGCCATCAATACCCCAGAAGCAGTACCAATAGCGAAGGCTACCGCGCCTAAAGCAAGAATACCTAGGGTTTCTACGGTTAAGAACTTATCGGCAGAAAGCTTTGAGCCCACCGCAAGACCAAGGAAAATGGTCACCGCATTAATCAACTCATTTTGAGCGGTTTTACTAAGGCGATCCACTACACCACTTTCGCGCATCAAGTTACCTAGGCAGAACATTCCTACTAAAGGAGTTGCCGCAGGTAGGAACAAAATGGTCAAGCCAAGCACTGCAATCGGGAACAAGATTTTCTCGCGCTTACTTACCGGACGCAGTTGCTCCATTTGAATGGCGCGTTCTTCCTTGCTGGTTAGTGCTTTCATGATTGGCGGCTGAATAATTGGCACTAAAGCCATATAAGAGTAAGCCGCCACAGCGATTGCGCCGAGTAGATCAGGTGCCAACTTAGAAGCTAAGAAAATCGCCGTAGGACCATCGGCCCCACCAATAATGGCAATTGCAGATGCGTCAGCCAAGGTGAAATCAAAGCCTGGAATAGTGTTTAGCAAAATAGCCCCAAATAAGGTGGCAAAAATACCAAACTGAGCAGCCGCGCCTAGTAACAACATCCGAGGGTTAGCGATCAAAGCGCCAAAATCGGTCAGCGCCCCCACCCCCATGAAAATCAATAAGGGGAATACGCCGGTTTCAATACCCACATGATAGATGTAGTAAAGTAAGCCACCTTCCTCGGTGAATCCGGCATTGGGAATATTTGCCAGCACCGCACCAAAGCCAATTGGCAGCAGCAACAAGGGCTCGAATTTGCGTACAATTGCCAAATAAAGCAACAGCAAACCCACCGCCATCATCACCAATTGACCGAGCTCGAAATTAGCTAACCCGGTCTCAAGCCATAACTTCTGTAATCCTTCCACTTTTATGGCTCCCTTAAGCGATGCTCAGTAGGACTTCGCCCACTGCAACCGCATCACCTTCTTTAACTAACACCTGCTCAACCACACCGGTTTTTGCAGAACGGATTTCCGTTTCCATTTTCATCGCTTCCATAATCAGCAGCACGTCACCTTCTTGCACTTTAGCACCCGGTTGCACCACCACTTTAAAGATATTTCCGGCTAGCGGGGCTGGAAGCTCTTCAGCACTACCAGAAGCGGCACTGGCGACAGACTCACTGGCAACATTAGCAGAACTTGGAACTGCAGCTACGCCGTCAATTGAGCCTTCAGGACCCACATCAACAGTATAAAGTTGTCCATCTACTCTAACCGAGTAAGTTTCAACGCCACCGGCTTTAGCGGGTTTTGCAGCAACAGCCTTAACATCATCAGCACTAGGTACCGGCTCAAAGGCATCAGGATTGCCACGATTTGCTAAAAACTTCAAACCAATCTGTGGGAACAAAGCATAAGTCAGCGCATCATCGATTTTAGCCTCTGCCAAAGCAAAGCCTTTTTCGTTAGCCAATTGCTCTACTTCGGCTTCCAGGCGCTCCATTTCGGCCTCAAGTAAATCAGCAGGACGACAGGTGATCGCTTCTTCGCCGTTTAATACACGAGCTTGTAGCTCGCGGTTTAGCTCACCCGGCGCTTTACCGTACTGACCACTTAGGATACCAGCAGTTTCTTTGGTGATGGTTTTGTAACGCTCACCAGTAAGAACGTTAATCACTGCCTGAGTACCCACAATTTGTGAGGTGGGGGTGACCAAAGGAATGTAACCAAGATCTTTGCGCACTTTAGGAATTTCAGCCAGTACTTCATCAATCTTATCTGCAGCGCCCTGCTCTTTCAGCTGGCCTTCCATATTGGTAAGCATGCCGCCAGGTACTTGGGCAATGAGAATACGCGAATCCACGCCTTTTAAGCTGCCCTCGAACTTCGCATATTTCTTACGCACTTCTCGGAAGTAGGCTGCGATGGCTTCCAATTTAGTTAAATCCAAGCCGGTATCACGTTCTGTACCTTGGAGCATCGCCACAATAGTTTCTGTTGGGCTATGGCCGTAAGTACAGCTCATTGAAGAAATCGCCGTATCGATAATGTCGATACCCGCTTCAATCGCTTTCATATGAGTCGGTAGACTTAAACCAGTAGTGGCATGGCAGTGCAAAGCTAACTCTACATCGGTTTCGGCTTTCAAGCGTTTGATCAGCGTTTCTGCTTCGTAAGGCTTAAGTAAGCCAGACATGTCTTTAATGGCAATAGAATGACAGCCAATGTCTTCTAGACGCTTCGCTAGGTCTACCCAGTTCTCGATAGTATGGATCGGGCTAGTAGTGTATGAGATGGTTCCCTGAGCATGGGCACCGCAATCTAGCGCCGCTTTAACCGCCGTTTGGAAGTTACGAGGATCATTCATCGCATCAAAGATACGGAATACGTCCATACCATTTTTAACCGCTCGCTCAACGAAACGCTCTACTACGTCATCGGCGTAGTGACGGTAACCCAATAAGTTCTGCCCACGTAACAACATTTGTTGCTTGGTATTGGGCATCGCCTTTTTCAACTCACGCAGGCGCTCCCATGGGTCTTCACCTAAGTAGCGAATGCAGGCATCAAACGTGGCACCGCCCCAAGTTTCTAGAGACCAATAACCAATTTGGTCGAGTTGCTCAGCAATAGGTAACATATCTTCGATGCGAAGACGCGTTGCTAACAATGATTGATGCGCGTCGCGCAATACAACATCAGTTAATGCAAGTGGTTTAGACATTGCCTTAAATCCTCTTTAAGTTATTTGGCCTTCCGGTACTGTTGAACGGCAGCAGAAATTGCGGCTACCACGGCGGCGTTATTGGCAGGTTGGGTCGATTTTGGCGAGGCCGATCTAGGCTCGGCAATTTCTGCAATAGGAGGGGCGATTTTAGCCAAGCCCTTTACCGCAACAATTAATAGCGATAAGAAGCAAAATACGGCGATCATCCCGACCCCCATTAACGTTGCCGCTTCGACTAGCAGCTCGGTCAAATCCATCATAATTTACAATCCACGTCCTTTAAGATTGGCGTAAGAATTACACGCAAATCAATAAAAATCAAACCTGAAAGCTGAATAATTATTCAAATGTATATCATTGTTAACCGGATTATATCGATAAGATGCTCTACCACTACTATCGAAATAATCTTACATCAGTTAAAAATACCAAACCTTAACATTTGCGCAACATACAGTTAACGCACATCAGGTGGCTTTCCAGAAGGACTAATTTATCAGTTCGAAACAACGAAAAGTAGTCTTCGTGATCACAAGTGGAAAAATTCAAGATGAATAAATGATGAATAACAACAAGCGAGTAGTAGATTAAAATAAGATGGCGCGCGTGGAAGGATTCGAACCTCCGACCGCCTGGTTCGTAGCCAGGTACTCTATCCAGCTGAGCTACACGCGCGTGGGGTATAACAAGCCTAGAAGATATTTACCTAAGCTTCAAATAAAAAAGAAATGGCGCGCGTGGAAGGATTCGAACCTCCGACCGCCTGGTTCGTAGCCAGGTACTCTATCCAGCTGAGCTACACGCGCGTTGAAATCGATGGCGGTGAGGGAGGGATTCGAACCCTCGATAGGGCTACAAACCCTATACTCCCTTAGCAGGGGAGCGCCTTCGGCCACTCGGCCACCTCACCGCGATTTCGGATGCAGATATTACTGCTTCAAAAAATATAGTCAAACCTTTTTTGTTACTTTTCTCTCGTTCGTTCAGCTTTCGAACAGTTCGCAAAGTTTTTGACTAATAACTGGCTAATATGCCATCGCTAAACAAATTAGCAGTTAGTAAAAAAACAAAAGGAAGCCAATGGCTTCCTATGTGCTTTAGCATTAAATTGACGATACAGGCTTAAGCACCGGCGCTTTTTTCTGCTTGAATGCGCATATAAATTTCTTCACGGTGAACCGATACTTCTTTCGGTGCATTCACACCAATACGTACCTGATTACCTTTTACACCGAGTACAGTTACGGTTACTTCATCCCCAATCATCAAGGTTTCGCCAACACGGCGAGTCAAAATTAGCATTAATATCTCCTTAAATTGATATTTTTTTGTTCTTTAGTGACTTGTCACTTAGCTACTATTCTGTGGCAATTACTCCATAGACTAGCCTGTTTAAGCTTCAGAGTCATTATTATTGGTCTAGGTTATAGGCGGTATGTAGTGCGCGTACCGCCAGTTCCAAATACTTCTCGTCTACCACTACCGATACTTTGATTTCAGAAGTCGAGATTAGTTGCATATTAATGCCCTCGTTACCTAAAGTTTCAAACATGGTTTTGGCAACACCAGGATGGTTCATCATGCCAACTCCAACAATGGAGATCTTGGCTAAAGAGTCTTTTCCTTGAACGTCACGAGCGCCTAGCTCTTGAGCTGTTTGCTCTAAAAGCTGCTTGGCTCGTTTGTAATCATTACGATGCACCGTAAAAGTAAAGTCTGCGGTATTATCACCCATCGAGTTTTGAATGATCATATCCACATCGATATTTGCGTCGCCAATCGGCGCCAAAATAGATGCCGCTACCGAGGGTTTATCAGGCACACCCAATATGGTTAAGCTTGCTTCATCTCGATTAAACGCGATGCCTGAAATGACCGGTGACTCCATTTTATTTCCCTCGTAACTAATTAAGGTCCCCTGACCTTCGGTAAAACTAGATAATACTCTTAATGGTACGTTGTATTTACCGGCGAATTCTACCGCGCGGATTTGTAGCACCTTGGCCCCTAAGCTAGCCATTTCTAACATTTCTTCAAAAGTAATGCTGTCTAGCCTACGGGCTTTCGGCTCTACTCTTGGGTCTGTGGTATACACACCATCAACGTCAGTGTAGATCTGGCACTCATCGGCCTTTAGGGCAGCAGCAATGGCCACCGCCGTGGTATCTGAACCACCACGCCCCAAGGTAGTAATATAGTTGTCAGGACTACGTCCTTGGAAACCAGCAATTACCACCACTTTGTTTTGTTTTAAGTGGCCGTGAATATTATGATCATCAATATGGGTGATGCGAGCTTTACCATGAGCATCATCGGTATGCATACGAATTTGGTCGCCAGTCATAGATATGGCATCGCAACCTCGTTTCTGCAGCGCAATACTGAGCAGCGCAATGGTGACTTGCTCACCGGTTGATACCAATACGTCCTTTTCACGCTCGCAGGCATTCTCATCGATTTCTTTTGCCAAGCCCAATAAACGGTTAGTTTCACCAGACATAGCCGAAAGCACGACCACAATGTCATCACCCGCTTCCTTACAACGAATAACTCGCTCTGCTACCGCTTCGATACGTTCAAGCGTGCCAACCGAGGTACCACCATATTTTTGAACAATTAGTGCCACTTGCTTTCCTTTTACTTAACACTTAGCCAATTACAACTGCTCACTGAGCCACTGTTTAACGTTTTCCAGAGCTTTAGGTAAACCGTCTGCCTGATTACCACCAGCCTGTGCCATATCAGGTCGACCACCACCTTTACCGCCTACACATTGTGCCGCGATATTAACCATTTCACCGGCTTTCACTCGAGCCGTTAGATCTTTAGTTACCCCGGCCACCAAACTGACCTTGCCATCATTCACTGCGGCCAGAAGAATAACACCACTCTCCAGCTTCACTTTGAGTTCATCGACGCTGCTGCGTAGAGCTTTACCTTCAACGCCTTCGAGGTGGGCCAATAATACTTTCACACCATTAATGGTTTGTATTTGATCTGTCGCATTATTACTCGCTGCACTGGCTAACTTCGCTTTCAGTTGGCTAATATCTTTTTCCAACATTTTATTGCGGTCAACCAATTGCATTACTTTTTCGCCGATGTTGAACTGATCACCTTTTACCAAGTTAGCGGCTTTTTCGGTTTCTTCGGCCAAACGGTGAATCAAATCAATAGCAAATTGGCCAGTCACCGCTTCAATACGGCGAACCCCAGCTGCGATACCCGCTTCACTGGTGATTTTAAAGAAGCCAATGTCGCCGGTATGATTAACGTGAGTGCCGCCGCAAAGTTCTGTGGAGAAATCCCCCATGCTCACTACGCGTACATCGTCGTCATATTTTTCGCCAAACAGTGCCATTGCTCCGGCTTGTTTGGCTTCGTCTAAATTCATCACTTTAGTAATGACCGGTAAATTTCGACGAATTTGCTGGTTAACTAAGTGCTCAACCTGACGAATCGACTTCATCGACACCGCTTCAAAATGAGAGAAGTCAAAACGCAAGCGCGCCGCTTCAACCAACGAGCCCTTCTGCGCAACATGCTCGCCTAAAGTTTGACGCAAGGCGGCGTGTAATAAATGGGTGACCGAGTGGTTTAACGCGGTATTCCAACGACGACGAGAATCAACACTCGCTTTCACTTCCAAAGGCAGGGATAACGCTGCGCCTTGCACATAACCCTTATGTACAAAGGCTTTACCAATCTTAACCGTGTCTTGAACCACAAAGCTTCCGCCCGAGTAAATCAGCTCACCCGCATCACCAGCCTGACCACCAGACTCGGCATAAAATGGGGTTTTATCCAATACTACTATGGCGTGTTCGCCTTCGTTTAACTGGCTTTGTGATTGACCATCACGGTAGATATCAATGATGTTAGCCTGAGCTTCTAAGTGCTGATAGCCCAAAAATTCGGTCTCAGCATCGATCACTAGATTATCGTTATAGTCGGTGCCAAAATTACTCGCTTGTTTGGCTCGCTCGCGTTGCGCCTGCATCGCGGCTTCAAATTGCGCCTCGTCGATGGTCAGCTCGCGCTCTCTGGCAATATCGGCGGTTAAGTCAGCCGGAAAACCATAGGTATCATAAAGCTTAAACACTAACTCACCAGGAATAACCTTACCTTCAAGCTCATTAAGAGCCTCATCCAAGATCATCAAACCGCGATCTAAGGTTTTGGCAAACTGCTCTTCTTCAAGCTTCAGTACTCGCTCAATCACCGGCAACTGCGTTTGCAGTTCTGGGTAAGCTTCGCCCATCTCTTTCACCAATGCTGGCAATAACTTGTAGAAAAAGGCTTCGCTGGCACCGAGTTTATTACCATGGCGAATCGCACGACGAATAATTCGACGTAATACATAGCCACGCCCTTCATTTGCGGGCATCACACCGTCGGCAATCAAGAAACCACAAGAACGAATATGGTCAGCAATCACTCGTAACGATTTGTTCTCTAAATCTTTAGTGCCAATGATCTTAGCCGCCGCCGCGATAAGATTTTGGAAAATATCGATTTCATAATTGGAGTGTACGCCCTGCAAAATGGCAGCAATACGCTCCAAGCCCATCCCGGTATCCACTGAAGGATTAGGTAAAGGATCCATGCGACCGTCGGCTTGACGGTTGAATTGCATGAAAACTACGTTCCATATTTCAATAAAGCGGTCGCCATCTTCCTCGGGACTTCCTGGAGGACCACCCCAGATATGTTCACCGTGATCGTAGAAAATTTCAGTACATGGACCACAAGGACCGGTATCGCCCATCTGCCAAAAGTTATCTGACTCAAACTTCTTATCCGGTGATTTATCGCCGATGCGTACGATGCGATCTTTAGGCACACCAATTTTGTTTGCCCAAATATCGAAGGCTTCATCATCGCTTTGGTAAACCGTTACCAATAGTTTTTCTTTTGGTAGCTTAACGACTTCAGTTAAAAACTCCCAAGCGTAGCCAATCGCGTCTTCTTTGAAGTAGTCGCCAAAGCTAAAGTTACCGAGCATTTCAAAAAAGGTATGATGACGCGCGGTATAACCAACGTTCTCTAAGTCGTTATGTTTACCACCCGCTCGAACACAACGCTGCGAAGTGGTAGCTCGGCTGTAGTTACGCTTATCGATGCCAAGGAAAACATCTTTAAATTGATTCATCCCCGCATTGGTAAACAATAAGGTGGGATCGTCATGGGGAACCAATGAACTACTGGCAACTATCTGGTGATTTTTGCTGTTAAAGAAGCTTAGAAAGGCCTCTCTCACTTCAGCTGAAGTCATCTTCATTAAACTCTTTCCTGGGGGTTCGTAGCAACTCGAGTGCTTAGTCAATACCAAGGCAACTCGTTGATTAACGCTATTAAAGGTGAAATCGTAATTAATCGCGACAATATATCACGCAGACCCTTGCAGGCAAAGTGTTCAGGGCTTATTGCTGAGCTTGTTCACTAAACAAGATATTGATTAAGTCGGCGTCAAAACCGCGACGAAACAGGTAGGCTCGGCATTTTTGCTGTAGCGGACCACGCTCTGGCAGCCCCTGCTTGAATTTTCGACAAAAGCTGAGTTCTAAAGCTTGATACCAGTCCCACTCAGGATCGCTCAGCACTTTAGCCACTAGCTCGCCGCTAATACCCTTTTGCCGTAAATATTGGCGAATATAATTGGGGCCATAACCCTTAGCAAGACGAGCCCGTGTCAATGACTGAGCATAGCTTTCATCATCTAGCCAGGCATTTTGCCGAGCGTAATCTAGCGCATCGCTGATTTCGCTTTCATCGAAACCTTTTTGCTGAAGCTTTTGCGACAATTGCTGCTGGCTATAAGAGCGCCTTGACAGCAAATCGATGGTGGTATGTAGAGCACTTCTCCTGGTCATAACAAAAAGGAGCCTTGCGGCTCCCCTCATGAACTGTTTATGCCTCTTCGTCCACAGGCGCTTCAGCCACTGGAGCTGGCGGCTCGGGAACAACATCTTTATTTAGAAGGTTATTACGAATGGTCATTTCAATTTCTTGAGCAACTTCTGGATGCTCTTTCAGGTAATTAGAGGCATTGGCTTTACCTTGGCCAATTTTATTGCCTTTGTAAGAGAACCAAGCGCCAGCCTTATCAACCAGTTTCTCTTTTACACCTAAATCGATTAACTCACCATAACGGTTAAAACCTTCACCATACATGATTTGGAATTCGGCTTGCTTAAATGGAGGCGCAATTTTATTTTTCACCACTTTAACGCGGGTTTCGTTGCCCACCACTTCATCACCGTTTTTAACCGCACCAATACGACGAATATCTAAACGTACCGAAGCGTAGAACTTAAGCGCATTACCACCAGTGGTCGTTTCTGGGTTACCAAACATTACACCAATTTTCATACGAATTTGGTTAATGAAAATACACATACAATTGGTTTGCTTGAGTGTACCGGTTAACTTACGCAAAGCCTGCGACATTAAGCGAGCTTGTAAGCCTACGTGGCTATCACCCATATCGCCTTCAATTTCTGCTTTAGGTGTTAAAGCTGCCACCGAGTCGATAACAATCATGTCTACAGCACCAGAGCGAGCTAACATGTCGGTAATTTCTAGCGCCTGTTCACCTGTATCCGGCTGAGAAACCAATAAGTTATCAACATCTACACCTAACTTTTTAGCGTAAATAGGATCGAGGGCGTGCTCGGCATCAACAAAGGCACATACCTTACCCGCTTTCTGAGCTTGGGCGATGGCCTCTAAAGTTAATGTGGTTTTACCTGAGCTCTCAGGGCCATAAATCTCAATCACCCGGCCCATAGGTAAGCCGCCAGCGCCCAAGGCGATATCAATAGATAAAGAACCAGTAGAAATAGTTTCTATATCCATGGTACGGTTGTCGCCGAGCTTCATGATTGAGCCTTTACCAAATTGCTTCTCAATTTGGCCTAGGGCCGCAGCTAATGCCTTTTGTTTATTCTGATCCATATCGCCCTCGTAGGTGCTATAAACTATCTTAATGAACAGTAGTATACTGGGTATTCATACAGTATCAAGTTTATTCCATAAAATTCGTAAAAGAGTTTTGCCTAATTCACTAGCAGCTTTTATCCTAGCTGTTTCGTTTTGCCACAACCAATTCATACAACTAGCCTAATGACAGAAACAAATCTAGAAAAACACACACCAATGATGCGCCAATACCTAAGCTTGAAGGCGCAACATCCAGAAATTTTACTATTTTATCGCATGGGTGATTTTTACGAATTGTTTTACGATGATGCCAAACGCGCTTCAGAGCTGATGGACATCTCCCTCACCAAGCGAGGTCAATCCGCAGGCACCCCGATCCCAATGGCTGGCATTCCTTACCATGCCGTCGAGAACTATCTTTCTAGATTAGTACAGCTAGGTGAATCAGTAGCCATTTGCGAACAGGTGGGTGATCCAGCCACCAGCAAAGGGCCGGTTGAACGTAAAGTGGTTAGAATCATCACCCCAGGCACGGTCAGTGATGAGGCTTTGCTCCAAGAAAAACAAGAAAACTTTTTAGTCAGCGTGGTTAACCAACAGCAAAACATTGGTTTGGCCTATTTAGATATTGCCAGCGGCCGCTTCGTGATCAACCAGTTTACTGGAGAACAACAGCTTCAAGCGGAACTACAACGCTTAAATCCTGCCGAGCTACTTTATCCCGATAATTTTGAATACTCGGCTTATTTAGCTAATTACAAAGGCCTACGTCGTCGTGGTGAATGGGAGTTTGACCTTGCCACCGCAGAAAAAGTGCTCAATCAACAGTTTGGTACACAACACTTAGACGGTTTTGGCGTATCTGAATACCCCTTAGCCTTAGCCGCCGCTGGATGTTTGATGCAGTACGTACAAGATACTCAACGCACTGCCTTGCCGCACATCAATGCGATTATCGTAGAAAACCAAAGCCAGTTTATTCAACTGGATGCCGCTAGCCGTAAAAACTTAGAGCTGACTCGCAATCTATCGGGCGGTATCGATAATACCTTAAGTTCTGTGCTTGATCGCAGTTCCACGCCTATGGGCAGCCGTTTGCTTAATCGCTGGATCCATCAGCCTCTGAGAAACCAACAACAGGTAAGTCAGCGCCAAGATTGCATCGCCGAAATTCTCAAGCAAGACCTCTATCTAGAGCTGCAAAGCCAGCTTAGGTCCATCGGTGACATAGAGCGGATCCTTGCTCGTTTAGCTTTGCGTTCGGCTCGACCTCGTGATTTGGCGCGTTTGCGCAATGCCTTTGTGCAACTTCCCCAATTGCAAGCTAGCTTACAAGCTTGCACTGCTTTAAGCCCCTTAGCCAAAGCGATTAGTCAGTTTCCGGAAATTGTCGACTTACTGCAACGCGCCATTATCGATAATCCGCCGGTACTAATCCGTGACGGCGGCGTGATAGCCGAAGGCTACCATCAAGAATTAGACGAGTGGCGAAGCTTAAACGATGGAGCCACTCAATTTTTAAGTGATATTGAACAGCGAGAGCGTGAACAAACTGGCATCGCCAACTTAAAAATTGGCTACAACAAAGTACATGGTTTTTACATTGAAGTAAGCAGAGCGCATTCAGAGCAAGTGCCTGAGCACTACATTCGTCGGCAAACCTTAAAAAATATGGAACGTTACATCATTGCCGAATTAAAAGAGCATGAAGAAAAAGTACTCGCCAGCCAAGGCAAGGCGCTAGCCTTGGAAAAACAGCTTTATGAACAATTACTCGACTTACTGCTCCCTCACTTAAATAGCATGCAACAGAGTGCTCAAGCTATCGCTCAATTAGATGTATTGTGTTGCTTGGCAGAGCGGGCAGAAACCCTTAACTATGTTCGCCCTAATTTTGTCTCTCAACCAAACATTACTATTCAAGCCGGACGCCACCCGGTGGTAGAGCAAGTCAACGATACTCCCTTTATCGCCAACCCACTGGAACTCAATGATCAACGTAAGTTATTGATAGTGACAGGCCCCAATATGGGTGGTAAATCGACTTACATGCGCCAAACCGCCTTAATATGTTTAATGGCCTACATTGGCAGTTACGTTCCAGCAGACAGTGCAGAACTGGGGCCCATAGATAAAATTTTCACCCGCATTGGTGCCTCCGATGACTTAGCGAGTGGCCGTTCTACCTTCATGGTGGAAATGACCGAAACCGCCAACATATTGCACAATGCCACCGCTAACAGTCTGATTTTGATGGATGAAATAGGCCGAGGCACCAGCACTTACGACGGCATGTCGCTAGCATGGGCGGTAGCTCAAGCCTTGAGTAAACTTCATTCACCGACGCTATTTGCTACCCATTATTTTGAACTGACACAATTGCCAGAACTATTAAGCGGCGTTGCCAATGTTCACCTTGATGCGATAGAGCACCAAGATACCATTGCCTTCATGCATCAGGTTCAAGATGGTGCCGCCAGCAAAAGTTATGGTTTACAAGTAGCAGCTCTTGCCGGTATTCCTAAGCCAGTGATCCAACAAGCAAAAGCCAAACTGAAACAGTTAGAATCACTACAGCCAAGTGAGCCCAAGCTTACAACTGAAGAGATGGGTGAGCAATTAACTATCGAGCTAAATGAAGCGGAACATCCCATCGTTGAACAGCTCAAGCAACTTGACCCCAATGAGCTATCTCCAAGGGCGGCGTTAGAACTGCTGTTTCAACTCAAGCAGCAAATTGACTAAGTTCAGTCATAAAAAAAGGAAGCTAGGCTTCCTTTTTTGTTAGGTTTAAACGCTATCGTTATACTTTAAATAAAGAGTCTATTGATAGGTTTTGCAGTGAAAGTATGTCACGTAGACGGCGTAGGGCTTCAACTTGTATTTGTCTTACTCGCTCACGAGTTAGACCAATTTCGCGCCCAACATCTTCTAAAGTAGAGGCTTCGTAGCCCAATAAACCAAAGCGGCGAGCCAACACTTCACGCTGTTTACTGTTTAATTCTTCCAACCAACCAACAATGCTATTTTTCATGTCGTCGTCTTGAGTCTTATGCTCTGGACCGTGGTCGTTTTCATCAGAAATAATATCTAACAGCGCCTTATCGTTATCGCCACCAATTGGTGTATCGACCGAACTGATCCGCTCGTTTAAGCGCAACATCTTAGTCACATCTTCAACAGGACGGTCAAGGGTTTCGGCAATCTCTTCAGCGGTAGGTTCATGGTCGAGACGATGCGCCAACTCACGAGCGGTACGTAAATAAACGTTGAGTTCTTTTACTACATGAATGGGTAAGCGAATAGTACGGGTTTGATTCATTATCGCCCGCTCTATAGTTTGGCGGATCCACCAAGTGGCATAGGTTGAAAAACGGAAGCCACGTTCAGGATCAAATTTCTCTACTGCTCGAATTAGACCGAGATTTCCTTCCTCAATTAAGTCTAACAATGCTAAACCGCGATTATTGTAACGGCGGGCAATTTTCACTACTAAGCGTAGGTTACTTTCAATCATCCTTTTGCGCGCAGCTTCATCGCCTCTTAACGCTCTACGAGCATAGAGAACTTCTTCTTCTGCAGTGAGTAGGGGAGAAAATCCGATTTCGCCAAGATAGAGCTGGGTTGCATCTAAGCTCTTGGACGCATCGGCTTGCATCATGTCATCTTTTTCAACAACGTTGTCTGAATTTTTAGCATCGTCCGTTGAAATACTTTTTAGTTTTACAGCAGTTTTTTCTTGGGTCATAGCATAACCTCCCTGAACAATACCTGATTGCTATTATTATGTGTTTGCAATCTAGGCTAGAGTGCCGGCAGATACTTCTGTGGGTCTACCGACTTTCCTTTGAAACGAATTTCAAAATGTAATCTCGTATCGGTTGTTCCTGTATCGCCCATATCGGCGATATGTTGCCCTACTACTACTTGCTGTTTTTCTTTTACACGTAATCGACTGTTATGAGCATAAGCACTTAAAAAGTCATCGTTATGTTTTATTATTATTAGTTTACCGTAACCCCTTAATGCACTACCGGCATAAACCACTCTACCAGGCGCTGAGGCGACGATTTTTTGCCCTTGCCTACCACGAATATCCAAGCCTTTATTGCCGTTTTCTCGGTCCGAGAACCCTTTGATGACCTTGCCCTTTGTAGGCCATACCCAAGTTTTTACCGGACTAGATGAACTATTCGTTTTAGTCACTGGCGAGGTTTTAGCGTATGCCTTTGTTGACGTTGATTCAAGTTTTTTTGGTGAATTATTGGCCGTATTAACTTGCGGCTTCGCTGTTTTATGCTTGTTGGTTTTGACATTACGAAACTTAACTCCGCTCCCCTTCAAATTAATGGTTTGTCCAACATAGATTGTATAGGGAGCCGAGATATTATTTCTTTTTGCCAATTCTTCGGGGTCGAGCCCAGCTCGCCAAGCAATTGAGTATAAGGTCTCGCCTTTTTTCACTTTGTAAGAAGAACCGCTCAGTACCCCCCGGTTCTCGGCATTATAAGTACCCGCATTTGCCACTGGCGCAGGGCCACCTTCCCGACTACATCCTTGCAGTGAGGAAAGCAACACCATGACAATAACAAAATACAGGTTTTTCATGTGCTTATTTTAGCAACAAGTACGCTACCACAGCTAAAATCACCACCAACCAACCTAACACTTCAACATATTTACGAAGTTGCGCTTCCATTCTAGGCCCACCCCACATCATTAAACCTGCTACTAAATAGAACCGTAGACCACGGCCAACCAAAGAGACTAGCAAGAATGGAAGGAAGGCCATATTTAATACCCCGGCAGTAATGGTAAATACTTTATAGGGAATAGGCGTGAAGCTCGCAACAAAGATGACTAAGACCCCCCAGCGGTCAAACCAGTCAAAAGCAACCTGCATCTTATGCTGATAACCTACCGACTCAACCAATGGAACCACTAGCGGATCATAAAAAAACTGCCCTAGTCCATACCCTAATGCTGCACCTAAAACTGAAAACACCGTGGCTAACATAGCAAAATGTAGTGCTTTACTGGGCCTAGATAAAGCCATTGGCGCCAGCATGACATCTACTGGAATAGGCCAAAAGATAGACTCAATAAAACTCATTCCCGACAAATAACGCTCGGCATGGCGATGCTCAGACCAAATCATCACTTTATCGTATAAGGTACTAAATATTTTCACGCTAACTCACCATTGATTAAAGGAACAAACCGAACCGGTTCTAAATTATGTTGGGTAAATCCTTGAGCTTGTTTTTCAATTAAAATTAGCGATTGTTGTTGCTCACCCACCGGAATAATCATCCGACCGCCAGTATTCAACTGCTCCACCAACGCTTCTGGAATAGCGCTCGCTGCGGCGGTAACAATAATGGCATCAAACGGGCCTTTACTCGCCCATCCCTGCCATCCATCACCATGCTTAGTGGCAACATTATGCAAATCAAGCAATTTCAATCTGCGCTTGGCCTGAAATTGCAGAGTTTTAATCCGTTCAACAGAAAACACCTGCTCCACTAATGAGGCTAGTACTGCGGTTTGGTAGCCGGAGCCAGTACCGATTTCAAGCACTTTACGTGGCGCTCCTTGCATTAAATGCTCGGTCATTTTAGCCACAATATAAGGCTGAGAGAGCGTTTGCCCCTGACCTATCGGCAGGGCGGTATTATCCCAAGCCTGATGGGCTAAAGCTTCATCAATAAAGTACTGCCTTGGCAATTTAGCCATTGCAGTCAATACGGCCTCATTACGAATGCCATGTTGGCGCAACTGCTCAACCAGTCGCAAACTGTTGGGGCTTTCGCCAAATTGCATTACTTTGTCTCCCAATCCTTTATCCAAGTATCTAGTTTGCCAATAAAGCCATGTGCTGTCATATCTATTGTCACCGGAGTAATCGATACGTAAGCCTCTGCAATTGCTGCAAAATCAGTACCCTCTCCAGCGTCTTGCATCTTCCCCGGGGGGCCTAACCAGTAAATATCATGACCACGTGGATCTTGCTGCTTAACCATCACTTCGGCTCGATGGCGACTGCCTAAACGAGTAATCTTAAAACCCTTGAGCTGCTCAAAGGGCAAGTCCGGTACATTCACATTCAATATTTGATTGCTAGGTAACGCGTGTTTGCGCAATTGCTCGACTAGTTTTACCGTCACCTTAGCCGCGCTCTCGTAGTGGCGCCCCTTGCTACCGACCAAAGACACCGCAATAGCAGGTAGTCCTAAGTTGCGCCCTTCCATTGCGGCAGCCACCGTGCCTGAGTACAACACGTCATCGCCGAGATTAGCCCCGGCATTAATCCCTGACACTACCAATTCTGGTGGCTCTGTAACTAACTCATTAATCGCTAAATGAACACAATCGGTAGGCGTGCCTTTAACCGCTATTTTGTTTTCTTCTAGCTTTACAATACGCAGTGGGTTTTCCAACGTTAATGAATTACTTGCACCACTGCAATTACGATCAGGGGCAACCGTTAGAACATCCGACAACTCAGCTAAAGCCTCGGCCAAACAGCGGATGCCTGGAGCATGTACGCCGTCGTCATTACTCACTAATATGGTCATTATTAAGCCCTTCACAATCGACAATTTCTCGTAAAATGCTGGTCGCGTAATTGCCAGCACTAAGATAAAAGCTCAATAGCAAATCAGGCCCGTCTACAGCAACTTTAAATTGCTGCGGTTTAAGCGCTAGAGCACGCCGTTCCATTTTCAAACCCGCATCGCTGAGTCCACTCACTAACTCAGGCAGCTCGGCTATCATACTATTTTCTAGCTCTGCGGCCTCGGCCACACTAGCTAAATCGCCCTTGCCCACCATTGGCGCGGAAAGCTCTAGTTCACCCTGTTCAAAACGTTGCTGAATATCTTCATCTAATTGGTCGGCAACAAAGTAGGCGTTACTGGAGGTGAATTTCATCACATCACCGCTCAGCAGTTGGCTAAACAGCCCCTTCTTGATCCGTTGGCTAACACAATGGTTAAACACCAAGCTGCGCGCGGCCGATAAATACAAACTGCGTTTTTCTCGACTACGGATGCGCCTCCCGGCAAACAGGCTCAAGGCTTGCTCAATATTACCGCCGTCTCGACCAAAGCGCTGCTGACCAAAATAGTTAGGCGCCCCCTGTTCAGCGACCAAATGAGCGCGCGCCACCGCTTGTTCTATATCAGAGACATCACGTAGGCGGATCTCAAAGTTGTTGCCCGACAACGCTCCCCGTTTTAATTTTCGATTATGCCGCTCAATAGCAACAATCTTGACGCCTTCGGCCAAATTTTCGGGTAAGTCAACGTTAGCTTTTCCGGGTAATTGAATGCTGAACCACTGAGTGGTGAGGGCATGGCGGTCTTTTAGCCCAGCGAAACTCACCACCTTAGGACTGACTTGGCAATGCTCGGCTAACAATTTAGCTACCCAAGCGGTATTTTCTCCCCGCTTTTCCACTTTCACCATCATATGCTCACCATCACCGCTAAAGCTAAATGGCAGCACTTCATCAACTTTAAAGTCTTCGTCTTGTTGTTTGAGTATGCCAGTCCATTGCGGTTGGCCATGTAAATACTGTTGTTGCTTAAGAAGTTCTAAATAATGGCTCAATTAAAAGGCCTCCAACAAGACAACCGCATGGCAAGATATGCCCTCTTTGCGACCTTCAAAACCCAACTGTTCTGTAGTCGTCGCCTTCACATTCACTTGGCTAAGTTGAGCATGCAGATCGTCGGCAATATGCTGACGCATAGCTGCGATGTGTGGCGCCATCTTAGGAGCTTGAGCCACAATGCTGACATCAAGATTACCCAACTTATAACCGTGTTGTTGCACCAAGTCTTTTACATGACGTAGCAAGACTCGAGAATCGATGCCAGCATAGCTTGCATCGGTGTCGGGGAAATGATGCCCAATATCCCCTAAAGCCAAGGCTCCCAATAAGGCATCGCAAATGGCATGTAAGGCCACATCGCCATCGGAGTGGGCAATAAAACCTTGCTCATAAGGAATAGTGACACCGGCAATCACTAAGGGACCGGTGCCACCAAAGCGGTGCACATCATAACCATGCCCAATACGAATACTCATGTAATTTCCTCATCTGTTTGTTGGCTTAAGTACCACTGCGCTAAAGCCAAATCTTCTGGATTGGTGACTTTAATATTATCGCTACGTCCTTTTACTAGAGCTACCGAGTAACCGGCCCATTCCATGGCCGAAGCCTCATCAGTTACCGTTTGCCCTTGACTCAAAGCGCTGCTGATATTGTCACGTAGGCTTCCCGCCTGAAACATTTGTGGAGTTAAGGCATGCCACAGTTGTTCTCGAGGAACGGTATTGACGATTTGCTGCTGCGCATTGCCGCGCTTCATCGTATCTTTTACCGGATAAGCTAAAATCGCCCCTTGTTGAGCAGCCTCAACCTGAGCAATCAACTTAGTAATATCTTGATGGCTAATACATGGCCTAGCCGCATCGTGCACTAATACCCATTCATCAGCGGCGAGCTTAGCTAAGCCAGCCAGAACTGAATCAGCACGCTGCTCCCCACCAACGACACATAACACCTTATGTGCTTGTGAGACAGAAAGCGTTTGATACCAGCAATCATCGGGATGAAGAACTAATACCACTTGTTTAATTAAAGGGTGCGCAAGAAAAGTGTCAAGAGTCGTTTGTAAAATCGTCTTTGAGCCTAAACACAAGTATTGCTTGGGAACGCTGGCTTGCATTCGCGAACCAATACCCGCTGCTGGCAGCAAGGCTGTATATTGTTTTGTTGGGGAACTCATTTATTGTTTTACTCAGAGCAAACCATTATTTAGTTGATGAGCTAGGAATCAGGCGATAAAAGGTCTCACCTTGTTTAATCATGCCTAACTCGTTTCGAGCCTGTTCTTCCACTGCATCTAAACCATTACGCAGATCTGCTATATCAGCGACCAATATTGCATTACGCTGCACCAGTTCTTGATTGGCGATTGCTTGTTTAGCGACCTCATCGCGTAAGGCAAAATAATCATTCAAAGAATTTTTGCCAAACCAAAGTTGGTATTGTAACAACATAACAATCAATATAAGTAAAATTTTAAACGAACGCATGGCCCCTCCCCGACACAGATAATCCCACAAAGCAGCGGCTTACTCCATAAGCGCTGGTGTATTTATCAGTATCTCGGCCAAAAAATCCACTAAAGCGACGATTTATTATCAAGTCATTATGTCTTACAACTTTAACAGCGTTGCATAAAAGCAGCTTTATCAGCTAGCGCTTGCCCATTGGCCTTGCAAAGGAACAATACCGACAGACTAGGCTCGCCATCAAACAAGCAAAAAAAATCCCCGCCGGAGCGAGGATTCATTATCAAGTCATTAAGCCTTGCAGCTTACGCTGCAAGCTAATTAAGCTTGACCTTTAAGTTCTTTAAGAACGTTGCATAAATGCAGCTTTATCAGCTAACGCTTATGCTGCAAGCCGATTAAGCTTGACCTTTAACTTCTTTAAGACCGTTGTAAGGAGCTTTATCACCTAGCGCTTCTTCGATACGGATAAGTTGGTTGTACTTAGCGATACGGTCAGAACGGCTCATAGAACCAGTTTTGATTTGGCCAGCAGCAGTACCAACAGCTAGATCAGCAATAGTTGCATCTTCAGTTTCACCTGAACGGTGAGAGATTACAGCGGTGTAGCCTGCGTCTTTCGCCATTTTAATTGCAGCTAAAGTTTCAGTTAAAGAACCGATTTGGTTGAACTTGATTAGGATAGAGTTAGCAATACCTTTCTCAATACCTTCTTTCAAGATCTTAGTGTTAGTAACGAACAAATCGTCACCTACTAATTGGATCTTGTCACCTAGAAGTTCAGTTTGGTGCTTGAAGCCATCCCAATCTGACTCGTCTAGACCGTCTTCAATAGAAACGATTGGGTATTCAGCAACTAGGCCAGCTAGGTAGTGGTTAAACTCTTCAGAAGTGAAAGTTTTGCCTTCACCTTTCATGTTGTAGTTACCCGCTTCTTTGTCGTAGAACTCAGAAGCAGCACAGTCCATAGCTAGAGTTACGTCTTTACCTAATTCGTAACCAGCTAGCTCAACAGCTTCTTTAATAGCAGCAAGAGCAGCAGCGTTAGATTCTAGGTTAGGAGCGAAACCACCTTCATCACCTACAGCAGTGCTCATGCCTTTAGACTTAAGAACTTTAGCTAGGTTGTGGAATACTTCAGCACCAATGCGTAGGCCTTCTTTAAGAGTAGGAGCGCCAACTGGCTGAATCATGAACTCTTGAATGTCTACGTTGTTGTCTGCGTGCTCACCACCGTTGATGATGTTCATCATTGGAAGAGGCATAGAGAATACGCCAGGAGTGCCGTTTAGTTCAGCGATGTGCTCGTATAAAGGCATTTTCTTAGAAGCTGCGGCAGCTTTAGCTGCAGCTAAAGATACGGCTAAGATAGCGTTAGCGCCAAAGTTAGCTTTGTTTTCAGTACCGTCTAGGTCGATCATGATTTGGTCTAGTTCAGCTTGAGCAAGAGCATCTTTACCTACTAGCGCTTCAGCGATTGGACCGTTAACAGCGGCAACTGCTTTAAGTACACCTTTACCTAGAAAACGTGCTTTATCTCCATCACGTAATTCTAGAGCTTCGCGAGAACCAGTTGATGCACCAGAAGGAGCAGCGGCAAGGCCCACAGAACCGTCAGCTAAGTGAACTTCAGCTTCAACAGTTGGGTTACCACGTGAATCAATGATTTCACGACCTAGTACTTTTACGATATTAGCCATTACTAATTTCCTCTATATTAATGAACTTCTAACTCTCAAAAAACATACTCGCTAATTGATTTTAGCGAGCTTTATTAAATTCACCAGCTGCTTTCACAAAGCCCGCAAATAATGGATGCCCATCACGCGGAGTTGAAGTGAACTCAGGGTGGAATTGTGCCGCAATAAACCAAGGGTGGTCTGGATTTTCAATAATTTCTACCAATTTTTTATCGGAGGAAAGACCAGTAACACGCAAACCTTTTGCAGTTATTTTAGGCAGTAAAGTATTGTTTACTTCATAACGGTGGCGGTGACGCTCATAAATCTCCAAGCTGCCGTATAACTCAGCTACTTTAGAACCTTCTGTCAAATGACATAGCTGCGCGCCTAAACGCATCGTTCCGCCCAAATCAGAATCTTCACTGCGAGTTTCTAACTTACCGTCTTCATCGATCCACTCGGTAATCAAACCCACCACAGGGTATTTCGATTTAGCATCAAATTCGCTTGAATGAGCCCCTTTCAAACCCGCCACATTACGGGCGTACTCGATAAGCGCCACTTGCATACCTAAACAGATACCAAGATAAGGTACTTTGTTTTCACGAGCGTACTGAGCGGCTAAAATTTTGCCCTCTACGCCACGTTCACCAAAACCACCTGGAACCAAAATGGCATCGAGATCCTTAAGGATGTCGGTACCCTTAAGCTCAAGATCTTGCGAATCCACATATTGAATTTTCACACTTAAACGGTTCTTTAAACCACCATGTTTAAGTGCTTCGTTGACCGACTTATAAGCATCGGGCAACTCAACATATTTACCCACCATACCAATCACAATTTCATTGGTTGGGTTGGCTTCTTCATAAATGACTTGTTCCCATTCGCTAAGGTCAGCTTCTGGGCAGTCAATGCCAAAACGCTCGGTCACTAAGGCGTCTAGGCCTTGTGAACGTAGTAAGGCTGGAATTTTGTAGATACTGTCAACATCTTTTAGTGAAATAACCGCACGATCAGGCACGTTGGTAAACAAGGCTATCTTAGCCCGCTCGTTAGCAGGAATAGCACGGTCACTACGACAGATCAGAATGTCTGGCTGAATACCAATAGAACGTAACTCTTTCACCGAGTGCTGGGTTGGCTTAGTTTTAACTTCACCCGCAGCACCTAAGAAAGGAACCAAAGTAAGGTGCATGTACATTGCACGCTCACGACCAATTTCGGTGCCTAACTGACGAATTGCTTCAAGGAAAGGTTGAGACTCGATATCACCCACGGTGCCGCCAATTTCAACAATGGCCACATCGACCCCTTCACCACCTGCGACAACGCGCTCTTTAATCGCATTCGTGATATGGGGAATAACCTGAATGGTGGCGCCTAAATAATCGCCACGACGCTCTTTACGTAACACATCTTCATAAACCCGACCCGTTGTAAAGTTGTTACGCTTAGTCATTTTGTTACGAATAAAACGCTCGTAGTGACCTAAATCTAAGTCGGTTTCAGCGCCATCTTCAGTTACAAATACTTCGCCGTGTTGGATCGGACTCATGGTGCCGGGATCAACGTTAATATAAGGGTCTAGCTTCATAATGGTCACATTAAGACCACGAGCTTCAAGGATGGCGGCCAACGATGCTGCGGCAATACCTTTACCCAAAGAGGAGACTACGCCTCCAGTGACGAAAATGTACTTTGTTGTCATGTCTAACCTGAGAAGTTGGATGTGTTAAGGGCGTATCTGCGATACTTGGACGGGGGCATAGTATAGCAAAGCCTCTGTAACACCACAATCTATGTCACTGTATCAAGACTAAGATTTAGCGGTTTTGTTGTAAATCAATTTTTGTAATTTTCTTTCACTTTATCCCAGAGCAAATCCATTTCTTCTAGGCTCATTTGCTCAAGCGACTTGCCTGAAAGCACCGCTAATTGCTCTACACCTTGAAAGCGTTGAGTGAATTTAAGGTTGGCCTGACGCAATAAGTCTTCTGCATCAAACTCTGTCACTCGAGCCAAATTTACGCAAGAAAACAACAAATCACCAATTTCCTCCGCCAGATTTTGTTGGTCTTCCAGCGCTAAAGCCTGCTCAACTTCTGCCAGCTCTTCGCGGATTTTAGCCAGCACGGGGGCCACACTAGGCCAATCAAAGCCCACATGAGCACAACGCTTCTGTAACTTCTGAGCACGACTGAGTGCGGGCAAGGCTAAAGGAACATCGGCCAATACACTAGTTGGCGTAGCGCTTTTACTGGCGCGCTCTTCAGCCTTTAGTTGCTCCCAGTTTCGCCCTATAGCGGCCTCGTCGGCAAACTGTTGCTCGCCAAACACGTGCGGGTGGCGACGGAGCAATTTCTCACAGATCCCGTCAATAACATCGTGGAAATCGAAGCGAGCCTGCTCCTTGGCAAACTGAGCGTAAAACACCACTTGAAATAACAAGTCGCCCAGTTCTAAACGTACCTCAGAAAAATCATCCTCGGCCAGCGCTTGCTCTATCGCATCGGCTAACTCGTAAGCTTCTTCAATGGTGTGAGGAACAATACTTTGCCAGTGTTGTTTTTGGTCCCAAGGACAGCCTTGTTGTGGGTCACGCAATTGTTGCATTATCGCCAGCAAGGTATCGATGGTATAAGGGCGGCTCAACATAAATATTATTCGCTCTTTGCTTAACGTAAACGACGCGCTTCAATAATGTGATTGAGTTGATTAATCTTACTCAATACACGCGTTAGCGTTTCTAGGTTATATACCTCCACTTCCATATCGATGGTGGCCGTTTGGCTCTTCACATCGGAGTGGCTTTGCATCCCTAGCACATTCACTTTGTCGTTGGCTAGCACCGTGGTGATATCACGCAGCAATCCACTACGATCATTAGCAATGATACGAATGGTAAGGTTGTATCCACCGGAATAATCCTCCCCCCAAACCGCATCAATAACTCGCTCTGGCGCTCTACTCTCTAGCTCATTTAATTGCTCACAATCGACACTATGAATAGAAATACCTCGCCCCTGAGTAATAAAACCTTTGATGTCATCACCCGGGATCGGCTGACAACAACGAGCAATATGAGTCATTAAATTACCCACACCATCCACCACTATCGAGTCTTTAGCACGTTTCTTCTTGTGCCCATGGTGTTCGGCTTTTTTGGTAATGGTTTCCAGTGCTTGGCGGTCTTGCTCTTCGGCGCTGGGTTTGTGCAAGGTAGCCTGCAGATGATGAATCAGCTGGCTAAGCTTCACATCACCGGCCCCCACCGCGGCAAGTAAGTCTTCTACGTTTTTTACATTGAAACGTTCAACACAAAGTTCAACGTCACTCAGTTTAAAGCCATGGCGATTTAACTCGGCTTCTACCAAGTCTTTACCGGCTGCTTGGTTCTTATCTTTATCCTGTTTCTTAAACCAGGTCGCAATTTTATTTCTAGCCCGCGAAGACTTAACATAACCCAAGTTAGGGTTTAGCCAATCGCGACTCGGACTAGACTCTTTTTGAGTAATAATTTCAACTTGTTCACCAGTACTAAGCTGATAAGTAAATGGCACGATTCTGCCGCCAACTTTGGCGCCGATGCAACGATGCCCCACTTGGCTATGTACATAATAGGCAAAGTCTAAGGGCGTAGAACCAGCCGGTAGGTCGATAACCTCACCACTGGGGGTAAATACATACACGCGGTCGTCAAACACTTGTGAACGCAGCTCTTCCAACATCGCGCCATTTTCGGCGATGTCATCTTGCCATGCGAGTAATTTACGCAACCAGGCAATTTTGTCTTCAAAATCACTGCGACCACTGCTACCACCCTCTTTGTATTTCCAATGTGCCGCCACCCCCAACTCAGATTCTTCATGCATTTGCTTAGTACGGATCTGTACCTCAATGGCCTTACCTTCTGGACCTATCACCACGGTATGAATAGACTGATAACCGTTGGGCTTGGGGTTAGCTACGTAATCATCAAACTCGCTGGGGATATGGTGCCATGAAGTATGCACGATGCCGAGTATGGCGTAGCAGTCTTGAAGTTTTTCAGCCACGATACGAATAGCGCGCACATCAAATAGCTTATCGAAGGACAGGTCCTTCTTCTGCATTTTTCGCCATATGCTGTAGATGTGCTTGGGCCGCCCGTAGACTTCAGCTTGAATATTAGCGTCGGCAATATCCTGCTGAAGCTTACTAACAAAATTTTCTATATATTGAGTGCGAGCTAGGCGCTTTTCGTCTAGCTGTTTGGCAATTTGCTTATAGGTTTCTGGATGCAGATAACGGAAGGTAAAATCTTCCAACTCCCACTTCAACTGCCCAATACCTAAACGGTTGGCTAAAGGCGCATAAATATCTTGGCTTTCTTTGGCCGCTAGGACTCGAATGTCCTCTTCTTCATTTTTAACCTCGCGTAAGTAACAAATCCGCTCTGCCAGCTTAATCACAATGGCACGTACGTCACCCACCATCGCCAACAACATGCGTCTTACGTTATCTATTTGCGCCGAAGATAGCGTTCTGCTTTTTCCGGTACGCAAAGCTTTCATGCCATCCATCTGCGCCGCGTCAAATTGTAATTTGACCACTTCTTCGGAAAATTGCTGACCCAACTTATCCTGAGTTAATAAGCCCTGTTCAACAAAGGGAAATAATAAGGCTGCTTCTAGCGTGGGCAGATCCATATTTAAGGTGACAAGAATTTCCACCATTTCCTTGCCCTTAGATAAACAGCGATGAATCAGCTGTTTGTCTGCGTCTAAGGCCCGGTAATAGTTACAGGCAGCAAACAGATGCTGTTGGTCCTCTACTGCGATATCTAGGCTCGCGACCCATTGACTTTCATCGAAGAGTAGTTGTTGATTAAGATGAGTTTCTCTGACCGAGACCATACAACTCTGTTCCTTTCTATCTGTGACAAGCGGTAAAGCAAAAAATTGATCAGCGCTCAAACAAGGCCATTGTTTCAATGTGCTCAGTATGAGCAAACATATCCACCAGCGCTAACTTTGTTAAACGGTAACCCGCTTGTTTCATTTCTCTTGCATCTCGAGCAAGCGTAGCAGGATTGCATGAGACATATACTACGGTGCTTGGACTAAGCTTGGCAACCTGTGTGATCGCTTGTTTTGCACCTGCGCGAGCTGGGTCTAATAACACTTTATTAATCTTATAGCCTTGCCAAAGCTGCGCGGTGTCAGGCTGCTCTAAGTCACCGCTAAATGCCACGACATTGGATAAACCATTGGCTATAGCGTTACGTGTTACTTGCTGAGCCATCTCTTTTAGCCCCTCTACCGCCACCAGCTGTTTTACCTGTTGAGCAATCGCCAAACTAAAGTTGCCAATTCCAGAATACAGATCTAACACACTATCGTTGGCTTGCAGGTCTAACCAATCCAGCGCAGTGCTTACTAAACGTTGATTCATTTCGCCATTTACTTGAATGAAATTACCCGGGGTAAACCCCAAGTTTAGCCCTTGTTCATCAAGCGAGTAGTAGCAAGCATCGCCACACAACCAAGATTGTTGGTCATTACTTGCCAACACTATGGCTAACTGCTGGGCTTGAGCAAACTCGAGTAGTTGCTGCTGAAGCGTTGGATTCAAATCCTGAGTCAGCCTAATTCGACACACCGTTTGCGGCTGACAGGCGATCAGCTCAATATGGCCTAAACCGACTTTTTTCGGCCAAGATGAAACCAGTGTTTGTAATGGCGCAATTAACGCCGATAATTGAGGCTCTAACACGGGGCATTCACTCACCGCCACCAAATTTTTACTGGCTTTTTGGCGAAAGCCCAACTGCCAACCGGCGTTTTTATCAAACCAAGAACTTAAGCGACATACGCGACGATAAGCCCATTCACTAGCAAATAAGCTGTCTATTTCGGGTAGCTGAGAATAAGTCGACAGACGAGACAACAGCTCTGTCACCGCCTGTTGCTTATAGTCGCGCTGTCTTTGCACCGACAAATGTTGAGCACTGCAGCCGCCGCACTGCTGATAAAAGCCACAGGCTGGCTCAATCCGCTCTGGCGATGAACTCAAACGTTTTAATAATTTAGCAGGGCCAGACTTAGCACTAGGCAAAATGTCCACTCGCTCGCCGGGCAATACACCATCGACAAAATAAGTTTGTCCTTGGCATTTCACCACCCCTTTTAAATGATGGTCTAAGTCGAGAACTTGCTGATCTCGCAAGGCCTTAATTGTGGTAGTTTTGGGTTTAGCTTTAAAAAATTGCGCCATAGATGAGACTTATTTAATCGGTGAATACAAAAAGGACTGGGCTTATGTCATCATAAGCGGTTGGAACCATGTCATTTTCCCATAAGAAACGTTTATGACCAAATATGGCTTACGCGCCCGCGTCTATATTCTCACTATTATACCGACTCTTGTCGTAGGTATCTTGTTAGCGAGCTATTTCACCTTTAATCGAAATCAACAACTCGACAACTTTGTTATTGAACAAGGGGTAAATGTCATCGAGCCGCTAGCCATTGCCGCCGAAATTGGCCTAAGCCGCTATAATCGTGAAAAAGTCAAAGCCTTAATAAGCGTGACCCATCGTAAAATGTCACCCTTGATTAAAAGTATTGCAGTGTATGACAAACACAACCAACTGTTTGTTACCAGTAACTACCACCGTAATATTCGCTTGCTGCAAAGCGATCCTAAACTGCCCTTGCCACAATCCACTCAAGTTGAGATTTATCCAGACAGAATCATCTTACGCGCGCCCATTTGGGCTGAAGCCGAAGGAAGCTTCGCCGCTTTTAGCGATGGCAAACCCGAGCTACTGGGTTACATCTCGATGCAATACAACAAAGACCGAGCCTTATTATTGCAATTTAGGGATACCACCGTAGCGCTGTTTATCGTGCTGTTTGGGGTATTAATCAGCGTCTTGTTTGCTTTTCAACTGAGTAAACAGGTTACCCAACCGATTACCAACATGGTAAAAATTGTTGATAGGATCCGCCAAGGACGCTTAGATGCCCGAGTAGAAGGCAGTTATACCGGTGAATTAGGCTTGCTGAAACACGGTATTAACTCGATGGCAAAATCGTTAGCCGAATACCATGAGGAAATGCACCAAAGTATTGACCAAGCTACGAGTGACTTGCGCGAAACCTTAGAGCAAATCGAAATCCAAAATATTGAATTAGATATCGCTAAAAAAGAAGCTCAGCAAGGAGCCAAAGCCAAATCTGAATTTTTAGCTAACATGAGTCATGAGTTACGCACGCCGTTGAACGGGGTGATTGGTTTTGCTCGCCAGCTATTAAAAACACCACTGAATAACAATCAAGCCGACTACTTACTGACCATAGAAAAATCGGCCAACAACTTGTTGGCCATCATCAACGACATTCTCGATTTTTCAAAGTTAGAAGCAGGTAAACTGAAGCTGGAGCGGATTGAGTTTAACTTTCGTGACACCATTAATGATGTAGTCACCCTGCTCGCGCCTAGTGCACAGGATAAACACCTAGAACTCAACCTACTCATCGACCCCGATGTGCCCGAAGGCTTACGTGGTGATCCCTTACGCCTACAACAAATATTTACCAACCTGTTAGGTAATGCGATTAAATTCACCCATCAAGGTGAAATCACCGTCACCATCAGTTTGCTGAAAAAACAAGGCCAGCAAGTGGTGTTAAAGGCCAGCGTCCAAGATTCGGGCATTGGCATATCCAAAGAACAGCAAACTCAGCTGTTCCAAGCATTTAAACAAGCCGATACCAGCATCAACCGAGAATATGGCGGCACTGGCCTTGGCCTAGTGATTACCCAGAAACTGGTACAGCAAATGGGCGGTGACATTACCCTTGAGTCAGAGCCTGAACAAGGTTCGAGCTTTAGCTTCGATGTACATTTAGAACTCGCCAACATGGTATTGGGGGCCCCTCTGCCGCTAAAAGCGCTACGCAAGCTGTCACTGCTGAGTTACGAGCCTCATCACCTTAGCCAAAAAGTCATTACCGGGCTGGCCAAACAGTGGCAACTCAATCTGCAAAGCGCCTCAACTCCAGAGCAGTGGCAACAGGCCTTGGCACAGTTTAACGGCATTGCTGTGATTGGCCATAGTGATTGGAACTCGCTAGAGCCACTTTACCAAAAGATCACTCAAGCCAAACAAAAGGAGCTGGAGGTGATTGTATTAATTAACTCCAGTGACCCAGATGTACATCAAGCCATTATTGATGCCGGAGCCAAATACTGCTTAAGCAAACCGCTCAACCACCGTAAGTTCGCGCAGGCCTTAGTCGATGACTTACAAGAGGATGTGCGAGTTATCTCGCCCATCTCCCGCGCTTCTAGAGCGAAGCTACAACTGAAAGTACTAGCGGTGGATGATAATGCGGCCAACCTTAAACTCATAACAGCAATGCTAAATGAGTTAGTTGGCCAAGTAGACACCTGCAGCAATGGCTTGGAAGCGATAACTAAAGCAGAAGAACAGCACTACGACTTGATCTTAATGGACATTCAAATGCCGATTTTAGATGGCATTAGCGCCACTCAGAAAATCCGTAAACAAAGTCGCAATCAGCACACGCCGATTATCGCGGTGACCGCCCATGCGCTCGCGGGAGAAAAGGAACAACTGCTAGCCCAAGGTGTAGACGATTACTTAGCCAAACCGATTGACGAGTCGTCGCTAGAGAAGTTGATCCACCGTTGGCAACCTAACGCTAAGCAGCTCACAACCAACAATAACGGAGTAATGGCAACACCCACTACTAGCCTTGAGTTTGAAAATAGTAGTCTGTCTTGGGAACTCGCCATGCAGCGTGCAAACAATAATCAAAGTCTCGCCTTAGATATGTTTAGCATGCTGCAGGAAAGCTTTGATGAAATTGAGCCGGCGATTCAACAGCTGCTCAATCAGCAACTAGATGTGGATGAGTTTGTGTTGATAATTCATCGTTTTAGAGGAGGCTGTGCCTATAGCGGCTGTCAGCGTCTAGAAGATTTGTCAGCCACCATTGAAGACAGCTTGCGCCAAGCTCATCAAGTGACAGAGATAGAGCCTGAGCTACTGGAGTTAAGCGACGAAATAGACAAGGTAAAACAGGCCGCAATCCAACTCTACCAGCAATTGAATGAGAGCTAATTGCGCAAATTAACATGAAAAAAGCCGCTAGTTGCGGCTTTTTATTGTATTAGTTACGGCTTATATATCCTGTTGGCCCTGTTGTTCCTTTAAGAAACGACCCGTTAAGACTTGCCCGCGATTTCGCTTACAATACCAATTGTAAAAAGGGTAACTCACCAAACCAAATAGCGCTGTCACCAAGGCATTACTAAAAGGAGAGATGATCATCGGCAATAGCGCCTGAAAAATATTTCCCCCTTGCAACACGGTAAAAATCAATAAAGCAAAACCGGCTATCACCCCAACGCCAAAGCCAACTAAAGCCAACAATTTCATTAAACCAAACAGGTCTAACTGAACTCGATACTTTTCAATCAATCTACTTCTCCAAATTAGCGTTCTAATATCACGGTTGCCACCGCGTAATCACGCTCATCACTAATACTAATTAACTGGTTCTTCACACCCAGTTGCTGCGCTAACACTAAAGCTGCGCCGCTGAACTTTAACTCTGGCTTACCTTGGTCATTATTACCAATTTCGATTTGCTGAAAGCCAATGCCTTTAGCAATACCGGTACCCAAAGCCTTAGCGGCTGCTTCTTTTGCCGCAAAACGCTTAGCTAAAAATCGGGCGGGTTCAGCCATTTGTTCATAATGCTGCAGCTCTACAGCAGTTAATACTCGCTTGGCCAAAGCCTGCATTTTCCGACTGCCAGCAATCCGCGAGAGTTGAACAATGTCTGTACCCAAGCCCACTAGCGCCATAGCTTAAGCACAACCTTTACGCGCTTGTATCATCAGCGTTTTCATTTCGCTCACGGCTTTTTCCATACCCACGATCACTGCTTTAGCAATAATGGCATGGCCAATATTCAGTTCGATAATTTCTGGCAAAGCGGCAATTGGCGATACGTTGTGATAATGCAAGCCATGACCAGCATTCACCTTTAAGCCTTTATCAGCAGCGTAACTCGCTGCGGCAGCGATTTTCTTCAGCTCGGACTGCTGCTCTGCCTCGTTTTCTGCATCAGCGTAATGACCGGTGTGCAGCTCAATAAATGGGGCACCAGTAGCAATAGCGGCATCGATCTGGTCGTAATCGGGGTCAATAAATAAGGAAACATGAATCCCCGCCTCATTCAACTTAGTGACCGCTTGAGTGATTTTTTCCACATGAGTAACCACATCCAATCCACCTTCAGTGGTCAGTTCTTCACGCTTTTCAGGCACTAGACAAACAAAATGCGGCTGATGCTGGCAAGCGATTGCAACCATTTCATCGGTTACTGCCATTTCCAAATTTAAACGAGTTTGTACCGTCTGGCTCATCACAGCCACATCACGATCGATAATATGACGGCGGTCTTCGCGCAAATGAATGGTAATCCCATCAGCCCCTGAGAGCTCGGCAATACCCGCTGCAAGTACTGGGTCAGGATAGCTAGTTCCGCGCGCTTGGCGCAGAGTGGCGATATGGTCAACATTAACGCCTAATAATATATCACTCACGTGTTTTCCTTCTTCAATGGGGTCATTCATTACCCCGATTGGTCGTTTTAACTTGATTAAATAGTTTTCGGCTCTTTAGCTCTTTGCCATTTAATAGCTGAGCTATGGCAATTCGACAAAAGCGTTTAGCACATAATAAGTGTTCTGGCTGCTGCGGGTCAAAGTCCAGCAACATTTGCAATTCGCGATGATTGAATTCCACCTTCGCCGTATTCGCGCGGCTCGGCACAAAACCCCGATTCAGCTGGTACTGATACGCTTGCTGCTCCACTAACGGGTCGGGTAAGGCAATGGCAAAACCCAATTCGGCCATTAACAACAACTCAAACTCACGTAAACAGGCTTCCAAAGGTTGTTGCTTAGCCAGTGCCATTAAACTGTTTTGGTACTGCTCGTACAACACAGGGTAAGCATTATTATCTTCCAGCAAGTAATACAGCAGTTCATTGAGATACAGCGCACTGTATAAGTAATTACCAAACAATGGTAAAGCCAAGTTGGCGGCCTCGGCTTGCTTAAAATTACGCAAGCTGCCTCGCCCGGAGAATTCCACTAATAATGGCACCGCTGGCTGCAAGATACCCCGCCATTTAGAATTTTTAGCCCTTGCCCCTCTGGCAACAGCACTGACTTTGCCGTATTCGAGACTAAATAAATAAACCAATAAGCTGGTCTCTCTATAAGGCCGCGTATGTAAAACGAAGGCGGGGCTTAGGGCCGCTTGGGGCAAGTTTATTCGTCTCCGTAACCAAGACTACGTAAGGCGCGCTCATCATCAGCCCAGCCCGACTTCACTTTAACCCACATTTCTAAAAACACTTTGTTATCAAATAAGCGCTCCATATCTAAGCGCGCTTCTTTACCAATGGTTTTAAGTTTTTCACCTTTATTGCCAATAATCATCCGTTTTTGGCTAGGGCGCTCCACCAAAATTAAGGCATTAATTTGATAAACACCATTTTCCTGCATCTTAAACTGTTCAATCTCTACCGTGGTGGAGTAAGGCAGCTCTTGACCGGTAAAACGCATCAGTTTTTCACGAACAATTTCTGCCGCCATGAAGCGTGATGAACGATCGGTAATGTAATCTTCAGGAAAGAAGTGCACGTTTTCCGGCAGACTTTGTTGTGCCCATTCACGTAACTGCTCTACATTTTTTCCGTGCTTAGCAGCAATCGGTAAAATATGAGAAAAGTCGAATTTATCCTGCATCATCTGCATGTGCGGAAATAGCACTTCTTTTTCTTGCACGTTATCGACTTTATTTATCGCTAATACCACTGGCACTTTTAGATGGCGCAACTTGCCTAATACCAGCTCATCATCGGCCGTCCACTTGGTGCCTTCCACCACAAATATCACCATTGATACGTCACCCAAAGAGCTAGTGGCGGCGCGATTCATTAAGCGGTTAATCGCTCGCTGCTCCTCAATATGTAGCCCAGGAGTATCAACAAAAATGGTTTGGTAAATACCATCGGTATCGATGCCTAAGATCCGATGCCGAGTGGTTTGGGGTTTCTTTGAAGTAATGCTGACCTTTTGCCCTAAAATGGCATTGAGCAGGGTCGATTTTCCCACATTGGGTCGCCCAACAATGGCCACAAAACCACAACGAGTATCATAATTCATAGCAAACGCTCCAGTACCAATTCGGCTGCCACTTGTTCGGCTTTACGACGACTGGTGCTGGTACCCACCAGCGGTTCATCTAAACCTTCTACGTAACAGCTCACGGTAAATTGCTGGTTATGCGCCTCACCTTTGATTGCCACCACCTGATAGTCAGGTAATGCTTGTTTACGCGCTTGCAGGATTTCCTGTAAGCGTGTCTTGGGATCTTTTTGACTAAGCCCAGGCTTAATGGTGTCTAAACGTTGTTGATACCAGGTCAACAACATGGCTTTAACGGTATCGTTGCCACTATCTAAATAAACCGCACCAATAATCGCTTCTACCGCGTCAGCTAAGATTGACTCTCGACGAAAACCGCCGCTTTTAAGCTCACCAGGACCCAATTTAATGTAGTCCCCTAGCTCAAAGTTACGGGCCAACTCCGCCAAGGTTTTGCCTTTTACTAAGGTAGAACGCATCGGACTTAAATCGCCTTCCGACACCTCGGGAAAACGCCGATATAACTCATCGGCAATCACCCAGCTCAGAACAGCATCGCCAAGAAACTCAAGGCGCTCATTATGCACCCCTCCAGCGCTGCGATGAGTTAAGGCCAAATTCAATAAACTCTCGTCTTTGAAGGTATAACCAATTGCTCGCTGTAGTCGTTGTGGATTTACACTATTCATCATTTACCTACTAGTTGATTGCACCGATGCGATTAAAGCGCACCCCTGTTGGTACCCATCCTGGTAAAATTGAATCTTCCCCACGCTCAAATTCAAAGCTGATCCAAATTGCTACAGCTTTACCGACCAAATGCTCCTCAGAAACAAAGCCCCAGTAGCGACTATCGGTACTGTTGTCACGGTTATCACCAAAGGCTAAATAGTGGCCAGCAGGCACAATCCACTCGTCTCGCTCAGTGCCCGCTTGCTGATAAAAGTACTGCACTCTGTCTGGTGCAGCTGGATTAATCAGCACTTCGTGGGTCACTTCACCCAATTGCTCACGGTAATTTTCCAGTGGCATAGAGCCTTGTTTAAAACGTCCAGAGACTTCAAAGTCTAGTGGCACGGCGGCCAATTCAGGACAAGGTTCGGCTTCACACTTAGGTTGAATAAATAGCTGCTTACCACGATAAATAATCCGGTCGCCGGGCAGTCCCACTACGCGCTTAATGTAATCAATACGGGTATCTTGTGGGTACTTAAACACCACCACATCACCGCGCTTAGGCGAGCCAGTTTCCAATAAAGTTGTGCGAGTTACCGGGTCTTTTAAACCGTAAGCAAACTTCTCCACCAAAATGAAATCGCCCACTAGCAGCGTTGGCATCATTGAACCCGATGGAATTTGAAAAGGCTCATAAATAAACGAGCGTAATACCAACACGATGGCAATTACCGGAAATACCGAACGGCCATTCTCTACCCAGCTTGGCGCACTGGTAATTTTTTGCTCTGCATCACTAGGCAATTCACCACCGGCAGCCACTCTTGCGTCCTCTAGCTTAAGGGCGCGTTGCTTTTCCCAGCGAAATTTATCCATTACCCAAATCACACCCGTGATAAACGTTGCAATAACCAGTAATAGCGGAAATAGAGTTGCCATGTTAATCCTTACCTATGTGTAGTACGGCTAAAAACGCAGACTGAGGCACTTCCACGTTACCTACTTGCTTCATCCGTTTCTTACCTTCTTTCTGTTTCGCTAACAGTTTCTTCTTACGGCTTACGTCACCGCCATAACACTTGGCGATTACGTTTTTACGCAATTGTTTAACCGTTGAGCGAGCAATAATGTGCATGCCGATAGAAGCTTGAATAGCAATATCAAACATCTGCCGAGGGATCAGCTCCTTCATTTTATCCACCACTTGGCGACCACGGGTTTCAGAATGGTCTTTGTGGGTAATCAAGGCTAAGGCATCCACCCGATCGCCGTTAATCATAATATCCACACGCACCATGTTAGCGGCTTGGAAATGCTTAAAGTTGTAATCTAAAGATGCATAACCACGGCTGGTTGATTTCAACTTATCGAAGAAATCTAACACCACTTCGGCCATGGGTACTTCATAAGTGAGCGCCACTTGTTTACCGTGATAAGCCATGTTCTTTTGCAAGCCACGTTTTTCCACACATAGAGTAATTACATTACCTAGGTATTCTTGTGGTACCAAAATATTCACTTCGGCGATCGGTTCACGAATTTCCGCTATGTTATTGGTTGGCGGCAATTTGGCCGGGCTATCAACGTAAATAACCTCACCATTGTTCATTTCCACTTCATAAATAACCGTGGGCGCAGTGGTAATCAAATCCAGATCGTATTCACGCTCCAGACGCTCCTGAATGATTTCCATATGTAACATACCAAGGAAACCACAGCGGAAACCAAAACCTAAGGCGGTTGAGTTTTCTGGCTCATAAAACAATGAGGCGTCGTTTAGGCTCAATTTAGCCAGCGCGTCACGGAAGTTTTCATACTCATCAGAACTGGTAGGGAACAAACCGGCATATACCTGCGGCTTCACCTTTTTAAAACCCGGCAAAGCTTTAGTCGCACCATTTTTTTGCGTGGTTAAGGTATCCCCTACTGGCGCCCCCAAAATTTCTTTAATTCCCGCTACGACATAGCCCACTTCACCGGTTCTTAATATTCCGGTATTGGTTTGCTTAGGTGTGAATATACCCACCTCATTTACCACATAGGACTGACCGGTTGACATTACCATCATTCGTTCGCCGGATTTTAATTGCCCATTCTTGATTCGCACCAAAGACACCACGCCTTGGTAGTTATCGAACCAAGAGTCGATGATCAAGGCTTGCAGCGGCGCATCGGAATCACCTTCTGGCGGCGGCACATCGCGTACAATGGTTTCTAATACATCTTCAATGCCTAAGCCAGTTTTGGCCGAACATACGGTAGCATCGGTGGCATCAATACCTACAATATCTTCGATTTCTTCTGCTACGCGGTCGGGGTCGGCCTGAGGTAAGTCAATTTTATTGAGAACCGGAATAACTTCTAAGTCCATTTCCATCGCGGTATAGCAGTTTGCTAGTGTTTGCGCTTCTACCCCTTGGGCTGCGTCAACTACCAGTAAAGCACCTTCACAAGCCGCCAAAGAGCGCGAGACTTCATAAGTAAAATCTACATGCCCTGGGGTATCAATAAAGTTAAGCTGATAGGTTTCACCGTCTTTGGCGGTGTAATCCAAGGTGACACTTTGTGCTTTAATGGTAATTCCGCGTTCACGTTCTAGATCCATCGAGTCTAAAACTTGCGCTTCCATTTCTCGGTTGCTTAATCCGCCACAATGTTGAATTAGCCGATCTGACAGGGTCGATTTGCCATGGTCAATATGAGCAATAATCGAGAAGTTACGAATGTTCTTATTTATCAAGATATTACCTTTGTAAAATCATCAATGAGCGAAGCAAAGCTCAGCTTTCTAAAAAATGCAGCAATCGCGCATTATATCGTTGCTGCGGATACTAGCACAATCCATGCTGAACCAAAAAAAAAGCGTGATTATTTAAGCAAATTTCAGCACTGCCTAATTTCAGCCAAAAGCCCACAACGGTTAACCTTGAACCAGAGATGAACGTGATAAATCCTTTTATGTTTGATTTATCAATTTGTGCTACAGCTATAAGCCGGATTGAGCTAAACTGGGTACGCGTTTTTAGCTCATCAAATCAAAATAAACAGATTGAATTTTTTACGAAAAACGCAGCCAAAATGATCTAGATCAATTAATTCAATCGCAACAAGATAGCTAATTCTCTAGCAAACCGATAAATTAGGTAACCCTAATACAAAGGACTCAATTCACCCTCGGAGTTGATTTATGGATATTGTTGAACTCTCGCGTTTGCAGTTTGCTTTTACTGCAATGTACCACTTCCTGTTTGTCCCACTCACCTTAGGCATGACCTTTCTGCTCGCCATTATGGAATCCGTTTACGTGATGACCGGCAAGCAGATTTACCGCGACATGACCAAGTTTTGGGGTAAATTGTTCGGAATTAACTTCGCCTTAGGTGTAACTACCGGTTTAGCCATGGAGTTTCAATTTGGCACCAACTGGTCTTACTACTCCCATTATGTGGGTGATATCTTTGGTGCGCCTTTGGCCATTGAAGGTTTAATGGCATTTTTCCTTGAGTCCACCTTGGTGGGCTTATTCTTCTTTGGCTGGGACCGCCTATCGAAAGTGCAACACTTAGCGGTCACTTGGCTAGTAGCACTGGGCTCTAATCTATCGGCGCTGTGGATCCTGATCGCTAATGGTTGGATGCAAAACCCCGTGGGTGCCGAGTTCAACTACGATACCATGCGCATGGAGATGACCAGCTTCGCCGAAGTGGTATTTAACCCAGTAGCACAGGTGAAATTTGTCCATACCGTATCAGCGGGTTATGTCACCGGCTCAATGTTCGTATTAGCGATTTCCGCTTGGTACATGCTAAAAGGGCGTGATTTGGCTTTTGCCCGCCGCAGCTTCGCCATTGCTTCGGCCTTTGGCCTAGCATCGGCAGTTTCGGTGATAGTGTTAGGTGATGAATCAGGCTACGAGTTGGGTGATGTACAGCAAGTAAAACTGGCGGCAGTAGAAGCGGAATGGGACACGCATCCAGCCCCAGCAGCCTTCACTTTGTTTGGTTTACCCAATAGCGAAACCGAAACTACCGATTATGCAATTAAAATCCCTTATGCCCTCGGCTTAATTGCCACTCGCTCCATCGACGAAGAAGTGACTGGCTTAAAAGACTTAAAAGCCATTCACCGTGAGCGCATCGTGAATGGGCAAACCGCCTATGGCTTGTTACTGAAACTGCGTGCAGGTGATAAGAGTGAAGCCACGGTAGCCGCCTTTGAACAAGTGAAACAAGATTTAGGCTACGGCTTATTACTCACCGCCTATACCGACAACCCAGCCACTGCTACCGAACAGCAAGTCCAAATGGCGGTGGATAACAGCATTCCTAA
>NZ_JBNKPP010000229.1:0-34774 GCF_050295395.1 Agarivorans sp. | reverse complement strand
ACCATCTTTTAAGGCCTGCTTTTAGCAGGCCTTTTTCGTTTATATTATCAAGTCTTTTTATCTCCAAACGTTTTTATTACGAACTAAGTGCTTGTTTAGCTCTGAAGGCCGTCGGTCGTTTCACATTTATTTCTCTTTATTCCCGCTTGCATGGTGAAATAGAGTGTATGAGCTAGATGTAAGAGCTCGGTGCGCCGTTATTTTAAAACGAGTTTGTAAGCCAACAGGGCAAGTTTTAGCTAGTTGTATATTCAGCGCTTATTGGGTAGTAGCAGGGTAGTGAATTAAACAGTGAAACACTGCGGGTTGCGAATGTGGATTACGATAGCCATGTTCTTCGTCACCGGCAAAACGTAAGGCTTGACCCTGACCAAGCGTTTGCCAGCTCCCTTCAACTAATACCTCCATTGCTCCACTAATAACGATTAAGTGCTCTGTTACACCTGTTTCGTGAGGCTCGGATATTCGCTGATAGTTTGCTAACAAGGTCAGTTCATACATTTCAAAGCCAAACTTGGCCTCATAGGGAAACAATATCGCGATGAGCATGTCGTCACTGGCGGGTTGCTGGCGTAGCTGTTCAGCATTTCGGATCGCCGGAGACTGTTGTGGTGTTAATGCGGGGGCTAGAAAGGTCGATAATGAGGTATTAAATCCACCAGCGATTTTCCACAGTGTGGCAATGGTTGGGCTTGACTCGGCGCGTTCTATTTGCCCTAGCATGGCTTTGCTAACACCGGTTTTTTGGGCCGCGGTGTCTAGGCTCCATTGGCGTTGTTGGCGTTGTTGTTTTAAGGCTTGTGCCAGAAAGTGCTTAAGGGGATCCAAGGTAGCTTCTTAGTAAAAAATTCTGTTGTACGTTATAGCGCACAAGTGCTAGGCTGTCTAGTGTGTGCGTTATAACGTACATGGGCGGTAGGAAATTAAAAAAGGAAGTGTACCTATGCGTGAGTGGTTTGTGGTATCCCGAATATCGGCTGGCTTTGTTGCCGTATTAGTGGGTTATACCAGTTCGGCTGTGATTATATTTCAAGCTGCGGCTGCTGCGGGGGCAAGCGAGCAACAAATTAGCTCATGGATGTGGGCTTTGGGTTTGGGCATGGCGATAACTAGCATTGGCTTGTCGTGGTATCACAAAAAGCCGATTCTTACCGCTTGGTCTACTCCTGGGGCTGCTTTATTGGTGACTAGCCTAGCAGGTTTAACGATTAATCAGGCTGTGGGGGCATTTTTATTTAGTTCGTTACTGATTACCCTGTGTGGCTTAAGTGGTTTAATTGACAAGTTGATCCGCTGGATCCCGCAATCTGTAGCCTCTGCCATGCTCGCCGGGGTATTACTGCAGTTTAGTCTGCAGCTATTTAAGTCGCTGGAAAGCCAGTTTATGCTGGTCGGTTTGATGTTGCTTTGTTACTTAGTGATACGCCATCTAGCGGCCCGTTATGTCATGTTAGTGACACTGTTATTGGGCTGCTGCTTCGCTTACTATTTGGGCATATTGGACTGGTCTACGGTGAATGTTCAATTGGCGCGACCCGAATGGGTGAGCCCGGCCTTCTCTTGGCAAGCCATCATTGGGGTAGGTCTGCCGCTGTTTATCGTCACTATGGCATCACAGAACATGCCCGGTATTGCAGCTTTACACGGCAATGGTTATCGACCCGCTATTTCTCCTTTGATTACATGCACTGGGCTTACCGGGTTGTTGTTGGCACCTTTTGGTGGTTATGCCTTTAACCTTGCCGCCATTACTGCGGCGATTTGCATGGGTAAAGAAGCAGACGCCGACCCGGCAAAGCGTTATTACGCTGCGATGTGGGCGGGGATTTTTTATTTATTGCTTGGCTTAGCGGGTGCCACGGTAGTTAGCTTATTTGCTGCTTTCCCTCAGGAGTTGGTGATGGCGATTGCTGGCTTAGCCTTGATGAATACCATAGCCAATAGCTTGGCCGGTGCCTTAGTGCAACAAGAAGGGCGAGAAGCGGCAATTATAACTTTTTTGGTTACTGCTTCTTCGGTGAATTTATTTGGTATTGCTAGTGCATTTTGGGGCTTAAGCTTGGGCTTGTTGGTTCACTACTTGGCTCAGGCTTTGAGCCAAAAAGCTTAGCTGCGCAGCAAGCTGGCTTGGCAAACATCGCTGTTTGGCCTAAGGTGGATTTAACTAGGAAAGTAGTAGGTGGCTAAGCCTTTGAAGAAACTTGTAATTTGGTTTTTTAAATTACTACTTGCTGTGGCCTTATTGCTGGAGTTAATGGTATTGCCGCTGCGTTGGTTTGACCCTCCCATGTGGAGCTGGCGACTGCATCGCGCATGGTTCTCTCCCGAGTCTTATCCTACGCAAGTGGAACAGCACTGGCAAAGCTTGAATCAGATGTCTCCCTATTTGTTATTAGCGGTAGTGGCTGCTGAAGATCAGCGTTTTCCTCGGCACTGGGGAATCGATATGCAGGCGCTATGGCAGGCCTATCAAAACAACCAGCAAGGAGGGCGTTTACGAGGCGGTAGTACCATTAGCCAACAGACCGCTAAAAACCTCTGGTTGTGGCCGCTGCAAAGTTATTGGCGTAAGGGCGTGGAAGCGTTGTTAAGCCTTGCCTTGGAGCTGAACTTGCCCAAGTCTAGGATTATTGAACTGTATTTGAATATTGTTGAGTTTGGTCCCGGAATTTACGGGGCCGAGGCTGCGAGCCGACATTATTTTCGAGTGAGCGCTGAGTCGCTTTCAGCTCATCAAGCGGCTAGCCTTGCCGCTTTGCTTCCTAGCCCATATCGCTATCGTTTGTCACCTAAGAGCGCCTATATAGAACAACGCATCCAATGGATAGAGCGGCAAATGCGCCAATTGGGCTTAGGTTATGTCCAGTTTGGCTCTTAGTGACTAAGCTAAGCTGGTTTATTGGAGCCACTGGGATAGGCATAAAGCTTGAGTCGCTTAGTCCAAGCGTTTTAGGTGTCGAATGTTGCTTATCTTTATTTTTCTTATACTTATCGGCGAGCCAAAAAAGCTAAGTGCAAACAAGAATGGTTTTTGTTTCTATTTTACTTAAGTTAATGAATTGTAAAAAGATTGTGCTAGTTTGGGCTGCTTGTTATATACTTTGTCAACGCATAAACTCATGACGGAGCGCTGTAATGAAAGCCGATCCAAGTATTATTGCTTTATTAAATAAAGTCTTAACCACTGAGCTGACTTCGATTAATCAGTATTTTTTACACGCAAGAATGTACCGTAATTGGGGCTTACAAGAGCTAAATGAGCGCAATTACAAGAAGTCTATTAAAGACATGAAGCAAGCTGATAAGTTAATGGAGCGGATTTTGTTTCTTGATGGGCTGCCTCACGCGCACATGTTGGGCAGCTTGCGCATTGGCGAAGCCACAGAAGAGATGCTGCAATGTGATTTGGATTTTCAATTGGAACAATTACCGATTATCAAAGATGCGATAGCGACATGTGAAGCGGCTAAAGATTTTGTTAGTCGAGATTTATTGGAAGAAATCCTCGAATTTGAAGAAGAGCACATCGACTGGATCGAAACTCAGCAGTATCAAATTGAAAAAATGGGCATAGAAAACTACCTAGCCGCTCAAATTACTGAAGGAGATGACTAATGAAAGGTGATAGTGAAGTCATTGATGCGCTAAATCGTTTGTTGATGAACGAACTGACCGCTATGGATCAGTATTTTATTCATTCTCGTATGTACGAAGATTGGGGCCTTAACAAGCTATTTGAGCGAATTGATCATGAATTCGACGACGAGAAAGGTCATGCTGCCTTGTTAATTCAACGGATCCTGTTCTTGGAGGGCACGCCAGATCTTAGCAAGCGTGAACCTTTGCGGGTGGGCAAAGATGTGCCCAGTATGTTGGAAAATGATTTAAAAGTTGAATATGAAGTGGATGCCATGCTTAAAGAAACCATGGCTCTGTGCGAGTTAAAACAAGATTATGTGACTCGCAATATGCTGCAAACCTTGATTGATGATACCGAAATGGATCACGCTTACTGGTTAGAGCAACAACTGGGTTTAATTAACAAAATTGGTTTAGAGAACTATTTACAGAGCCAGCTGTAATTCTAATCCGAGTTCAAAAGAATAAAAAAACGAAAGCTTGCTTTCGTTTTTTTAGTTTAAGCTCCAACGTAATATTGGCCACTGTCGTTGTTGTGCTAATGGTTGAAGTTTGCCGCAGGGATTCACTACTAAGGCTTGGTCAACATGCTCCAACAAGGGCAAGTCATTAATGGAATCGGAATAAAAGGTGAGGGTGGAATAATCTTGCTGCTGCTGTTTTAACCACTGTTGTAAGCGGGTGACTTTGCCTTGCTGATAACTGGCTACCCCAGAAATATACGGAGTATAACGCCCCTGTTGGTCGAGCAAATCTACCCCAAGGTAGTGCTTTACTGAGAGTCTTGCCGCTACTTGCTTAACGATGAAGCTCACCGTAGCAGAAATAATCATGACCTGTTGTTGCTGGAATTGCAGCTCTTGTATCAGTTTTTGTCCGGCGGGATAGATGATTGGATCGATAGACTGCGCCACAAATTCACAGACCCAATGATCAACTTGCTGCTGAGAGTAATGTTGTAGAGGGCTTAGGCTAAATTGAATGTAAGGTTCTAGGGCTAATTCTCCTAAGGCGTATTGCCTCATCATTGCCGCGTCTTGGGCTAAAAAGTCGGGGTCGGTAACTATGCCCTGTTTAACTAAGTATTGATGCCATAAAGCACCACTGTCTCCGCTGATCAGCGTTTCGTCTAAGTCAAAGATATGCAGTTCCATGAGCTTCCTAATTAATCGCTAACTAAGCGTTATTTAGGCTAAGGAAAACGGTGGCTAAACACAATAGGCAGTTTACTTGGGCTAAAGAAAAGGCCAGCAAGCTGGCCTTTAATATTATGCGGTATCTTTCTTGAGGTTTTCCGGTAAACCTTCGGGAACTGAACCCCAACTGCGCTGTTGTGCTTCGCCATGTAGTACTTTGCGAAGCTTTTCGTTGGCGGCTGCAGCGTAGATTTTCTCGGTTTTGATTTCTTCTTCTTTACGTTTTAAAGCATCTTCCATATCAAGTTGCAGCTCTTTGTAACGTTTACCTGTTAGCACAAATACCATGCCTATCAGTAGAACTAATACTGCAACTACCGCAGCAAACATCCACCAAGCTATGCCCGATTGTTGTACTTGGCCGCCACTTTCGGAACGTTGAACCAACTCAACCATATGGGCACTGAGTTTATTATTTTGCTCACGAAGCTCATCGCGTTGCGTTTGCATTTGGTTGAATTGCTCTTGTAGCTGATTTAGTTGCTCACTATTACCATTGTTTTCTGAAATGGTTTTTTGTAAGCCAAGAATTTGCTCGTTCAACACCGCCATTTGTTTTTCAAGGTCTTGATTACGCTCAATAAGCTGAGCTTCTGCATTACTACTACCAGCTTGCTCAACCTGTTTGTATAAACTTTGGTTAGAAGCAGTCAAAGTGCGGTTTTCATTGCTGATCTTATCGTTAAGTTGCAACAGTGCTTGATAGTCAATTAGCTTGCTATTTAAATCTTCCTGTAAACGTCGATTGATTTTTTGAGTATCGTTTAAGGCCGACTGCAGCTTGCTAATGGTACTGTTCTTTTTACCTAGGTCATCTTTAAGTAGAGCTAGAGTGCGTTGCATTTCACTACTTGGCGCCGAGCTTGCGACTGCTTTGGGTTTCACAGCAGGAGCTGGTGCTGGTGTTTTGGGTTCAACCGCTTTTTGGCTAGAGCTTGCCTTTGGCACTGGTGGTGGTAATACCGCTTTGGGTTTAACGGCAGTGGCTGTTGTTGTTTTGCTGCTGGCGGTTTGGCTAGCACTGGCATACTGTTGAGGAACATCGGTATAAACTTTGGGGTCGTTTTCTACAATCCAAATATCTAAGCCGTGTTTAGCTTTGATCCATTTCCATTCTTCAATCCCCATATGATGAAGTTCACCATTAGTTAGGGTATACGAAAACTGTTTAGCATCGGGTCTGACGGGAATGGTGAAGGCAACACCAAAGTCATCAAATTTGCTAGGCATTAGTGGATCAGTTGGGGTTGTCCCCTTACGAAGACGGAAATCAGTTCTGGCGCCTACTTGTTTGCCGTTAACCATTTCTTCACCAGCCCAAATATGCAGCCCCCAACCGTCGTAGTTGTCTGAAAGGCTTTTATAATGGATGGTTACATTGGCTGCAGTGGCAACTGTACTAACGCACCAAAACAGAACTAAAAATAAGGATGCTCTTTGCACAATTACTCCATTAACTTGTTTAAGTCGCATAAAGCAATAATAACTAAAAAAACAATATAGAAGTAGCAACTAGATCACCAATATGATGTTAAATTTTATGGAAAAATTGACACAGCTCCAATTGCGAGTGGTTTGAGGCCTAATTGCTATTGAGTCTTTTGTAAAGTTTGGTCAGTGATTATAGTGGTTTGATCCTGTTGTATGAGGAATGATTAATGAAATATAAGCAGCTAGGCTCGTCTAGTTTAAGGGTGAGCGAAATATGTTTAGGTAGCATGACTTGGGGTGAGCAAAATACCCAAGCTGAAGCATTTGAACAACTAGATTATGCGCTGGCTAATGGTATTAATTTCATCGATACCGCTGAAATGTACCCAGTCCCACCGAAACAGCCAACTCAAGGTAGAACTGAAACTATTATCGGTAATTACCTGAAGCAACGAGATTGTAGGGATGAGGTGATTCTTGCCTCAAAGGTGGCGGCACCTTCAGCCTCTGACCGCGGGGGCTATATTCGTCCGGATATGGGTTTGAATTGGAAGAGCATTCACCAAGCGGTGGAAGATTCTTTAGCGCGTTTACAGACCGATTATTTAGACCTATATCAGGTGCATTGGCCCGATCGAGCCACTAATTTTTTTGGTCAGCTTAATTATGTTCATCAGGAAGAGGCTAGCCAAACTCCGATAATTGAAACCTTAGAAGCGCTGGCCGACTTAGTAAAAAGTGGCAAAGTGAGATACTTAGGGATCTCCAATGAAACGCCTTGGGGAACCATGCGTTATCTACAGTTGGCAGAGAAGCACAATTTGCCGAAGATCGTGTCGATCCAAAACCCCTACAACTTGCTTAACCGAAGCTATGAGATAGCGATGGCCGAGATCTCGCATCGAGAAAACGTGCCTTTGCTGGCTTATTCCCCCTTAGCCTTTGGCGCGCTCAGTGGTAAGTATTTAAATAACCAGTGGCCGGAAGGGGCTCGCTTAAGCTTGTATAGACGTTTTGGCCGTTATAGTACGCCTCAGGCCGAACAAGCTATTCAGCACTATGTTGATTTGGCTAAGGAGTTCAAACTTAGCCCTGTGCAACTGGCGTTAGCCTTTGTTAATCAGCGCTCTTTTGTTGGCTCAAACATCATTGGTGCAACTAGCCTTGAACAACTAGAAGAGAATATAGCGAGTGTCAAGGTGGTGATTTCTGCGGACTTGGAGCAACGCATTCAAGAGCTGGGAGAACAGTTTAGGATCCCCTGTCCTTAATGACTTGCCAAGATAAGCCAGCCGAACAGTTAGCATCTTTGTTAAAAGAGATCTACGCCTGTCAATTATGTCAGGCGCAGCTCTCTCCGCGTCCGGTATTGCAGGTGGCGAGTGAAGCGAAAATCTTGATTATTGGTCAAGCGCCTGGCAGTAAGGTTCATCAAAGCGGCATTCCTTGGGATGATGTTAGTGGTCAGCGTTTACGCGAGTGGATGGGCGTAAATGAACAACAGTTTTATGATGCCAAGCTGTTTGCCATTATTCCTGCTGCGTTTTGTTATCCGGGACGCGGTAAACAGGGGGATTTAGCGCCACCCAAGATTTGTTTTAATACTTGGCATCAGCGTTTACTGGCTTGTTTAGCTAATATTGAGTTAAGCCTGTTGGTAGGACAATATGCTCAAGCCTTGTATTTACCTGCGGATAAGCGTCGCAGTTTAACTGAGAACGTTGCAAACTATGCTGAATTTGCGGAGCAAGCTTGCTGGCCCTTACCGCATCCCTCACCAAGAAACCGCTTTTGGCTGGCAAAGCACCCGTGGTTTACTGCTCAAGTGCTGCCTGAGTTACAGGCTAAATTGGCAGCAATAATCAAGCGGCACAGTTAACTCAAAGATAAGCGTGATTGAGCGGGCATCACTCAGTTGTTTTGATAGAGCGCTTCAATGGCCTTCGCTAGCGTAATATCTCGTTGGCTCACTGCGCCTATTTGATGCGTTGTTAAACGTATCTGCACTTTGTTGTAGCTATTACTCCAGTCGGGGTGGTGAGCTTGTTGTTCGGCCAGCTCGGCGACTTTACTGATAAAACCAAAAGCTTGCTTGAAGTCGTCAAATTGATAGTTACGTTGTATCGCTTGGTCTTGGTAGCACCATTGCGGTAACTGGCACAAGGCCGCTTCGATCTCGGTTGGCTTAAGGGCTTGTAAGGACATTATTCTACTTGTGTGGTAAAGGCTTTACCCAAGTCTAGTTTAACTTGGGCGGTATAACAGTCTAACCAATAACGGAAGTAAATAAATTGGCAGTTGTAGCGCTCCCATGTAGATGAGAAATTCTAGGCCAAGAAACCCGCCAGTAATACTATAGGTTAGTAGCACATTACGATTGGTCGCAGTGATCGCACAGATCAAAGCCTGTTGTTTGCCTTGTTTTATATATAACAAGAAGCTGCTAACAAACAGTAAGCCAGAAACGGCAAAGGCGATGGCTAGATACTGCCAAGCTTGGCTGGGATTAAGGTCATAGCTTTCTCTAAATGCCCCCATTAACCCTAAGGGAAAGAACAACACCAATACGATGGTAAAGGGACGAATGGTTAGCAGAGCACGTTCAATTTGACTTTGTTTTATCAGTTTGTGAGTAACTACACTGATGAATATCGGTAGAATGATAAAAATAGCCAGTCGTTGGCTATATACCAGCATATCTAGTGGTAATTGTTCTGTACTACTAAACTGGCTAAATAGCAGACCATTAACTAATAACACGAGCGGCATGAGTAGTGTTGAGGCGATGGTCATAGCCATACATTGTTGTGCATCTAAACCGATTGAACGAACTATCGCCGGGCTGGCAAACAGTGAACCGGTCGCACAACTGGCGGCAATCGCTAGGTAGAGGCTGCTGTCTATTTGGAAAAGCCATAGCAGTGACATGACCAGTACCGTGACACCCAAAGTATGCCAAATAGCGTAAAGCCAGACCGAGCGCTGGGATAAGTCTTTGAGCAGAGTTTTAATATCTAAGCTGACAATGGTAAACAGCATCAGCAGAAATAATATTACGGGTAACAAGGGTAGCAGTGCATTGGCTAAAGTGGGTAGTGCAAACCCCACCAATACACAAGTGGCTAATAGCTGCGTTGAATAACGGGAAATCAGTGTTAACAAATCCTTGCTCCAATAAGTGCTTGTTTAAGTGGGGCTAATTAGCTGTTATCAAATAGCATGCTAAGGTTTTGTTAAAAACATTTAAACAAGTGTTTGAAAATGCTTGGCTAACGAGGGTATGATTGCAAATACTACATTTGGCCAATTGCTAAGCACCATTGCGTTGTGGGATGCTAAGCCTGTTAATAAAGGTATTCCGGCAACTTAGCTCGATTAAAATTTAAAGGTAACACTAAATTATTGTCAGGCGCTAGCCTAAGCAATAAACATAATAACTATAAAGTAAGGGAATTATTGATGAGTAAATCTAGCATCACCACATCAAGCTACCACCAATTGGATAACTACCAAGTTTCCACTTTGCTTTACCAATTTATCAATCAACAAGTATTACCCGAGAGCGGTGTTGAGCAAGTAAGCTTCTGGACGGGTTTAGAAGCTTACTTAAACGAATTTATTCCAACCAACCAAGCTTTATTGGCTAAACGCAAACAATTACAAACCCAGATCAATGATTGGCATCAGTCAAATCCGCAAGCCATTGAGCCTCAGGCTTATCAGCAGTTTTTAAGAGATATTAACTACATCGTTGACGAGCCTGGGCCAGTTAGTTTAGATACCGACAAAGTTGACCGAGAGTTGGCCTTGTTAGCCGGTCCACAGTTGGTGGTGCCGGTGATGAACGCCCGTTATGCGCTAAATGCCGCCAATGCACGTTGGGGCAGTTTATATGATGCCTTATACGGCACTAACGCGCTTGAACAAAACGGTGACATGGCACCTGGCGCGACTTATAACCCAGTGCGTGGCGCTGCTGTAATCGCTTACGGTCGAGCGTTGTTAGATCAACATTGTCCACTTGCTCACGGCAGCCACAGTAATGCGACTAAATACAGCGTATTGCATGGGGGCTTGTCAGTAACCTTAAAAGATGGTTCGAAGACCACCTTAGAAAATGCGGCTAACTTTGCCGGTTACCAGGGAGAAACTGAGCAACCAAGCGCCATTCTACTGCAACACCATGGTTTGCACATTGAGCTGCAGTTTGACCCAGAACATCAAATTGGTGCTCAAGATAGCGCTGCAATCAAAGACATTGTAATGGAGTCTGCTCTCACCACCATTATGGATTGTGAAGACTCGATTGCTGCGGTAGATGCCGAAGATAAAGTGACCGTATATAAAAACTGGCTGGGTTTGATGCGCGGTACGCTGTGTGAAACGCTGACTAAAAACGGTCGTGAAATCACTCGTAAGTTAGCCGCTAACCGCCATTATAAAAATCCGCAGGGCCATGGTTTTAGCCTCAGTGGGCGTTCGTTAATGTTTGTGCGTAACGTTGGTCATCTGATGACCAGCGACTTAGTCTTGGATCGTGATGGCAATGAAGTGCCTGAAGGTTTGTTGGACGCGGTGTTCACTAGCCTAATTGCTAAACATGACTTACTCGGTAATAGTCCTTTCAGAAACTCTCGTGAAGGCTCTATCTATATTGTTAAGCCGAAGATGCATGGCCCAGAAGAAGTGGCTTTCAGCAATAATTTATTTGCCGCGGTTGAGCGACTATTAGGCTTAAGACCTAATACCATTAAACTAGGTATTATGGACGAGGAACGTCGCACCAGTGTTAACCTAAAAGCTTGTATCGCAGAAGCGTGTCACCGATTGGTGTTCATTAACACTGGCTTCTTAGACCGCACCGGTGACGAAATCCATACCAGTATGTTGGCCGGCCCAATGGTGCCTAAGGGTGACATTAAAAATAGTACATGGATTAAGGCCTACGAATTAAATAATGTGCAGGTGGGCTTAGATTGCGGCCTAAAAGGCAAGGCGCAAATCGGTAAAGGAATGTGGGCGATGCCAGAGATGATGGCAGAAATGCTTGAAACCAAGCAGGCACATCCGCTCAGTGGGGCAAGTACTGCTTGGGTTCCGTCGCCGACTGCCGCGACCTTGCATGCTATTCATTATCATCAAGTGAACGTGTCGAGCATTCAAAAACAACTATTGGAGCAGTTGGCTGAAGGGCAACAGCACTACCTAGCCGATTTGCTAACACCGCCTTTAGCCAGTGATACCAGCTGGACAGAGCAACAGCTGATTGATGAGTTGGATAACAATATTCAAGGTATTTTAGGTTATGTGGTGCGTTGGGTAGAGCAGGGGGTAGGCTGTTCTAAAGTACCAGATATCAATGGCATTGGTTTGATGGAAGACCGCGCTACCTTGCGTATCTCAAGCCAACATGTGGCGAACTGGTTGAAGCATGGCATTGTTAGTGAACAATTGGTTAAACAACGGTTTGAGGTGATTGCCGCTTTAGTCGACCAGCAAAATGCAGGGGATGCTGCTTATCAAAATATGGTCGGCAACTTTGATAGTAGCTGTGCCTACCTCGCCGCTCTAGACTTAGTCTTTAAAGGTGCCGAGCAGCCCAGTGGTTATACCGAACCTTTGTTACATCAATGGCGACGCAAATTTAAAGCCCAGTAATCCAATGACGATAAACCAAGCCTGCGTTATCGCGGCTTGGTTTTATTACTGGCTAAAATTTGACTGGTTAAGGGTTTAAAAATCTAAACCAATACCAAAGGCTAAACGGTAATCGTTTTTCTTGGGGCTGATGCCGTCGGCGTCGGCGGTAGGGTATTGGGTATAGTCCCAAATAAAGTCGATATCTAAATCTAAGTCGTCGGTAATATCAATCGCCAGATTGAACAGATTATGATGTTGATAGCCGCCCACTTTATGCTGGGTTAGGGTCATTTGATAATCGTGATTAAATTCAATATCACGGTTGAGCTCATATTCAAAACGCGAGCTAAAAGACACACCAAAGCTACTTTCTTTGGCTGAACTGCCTTGATCTACTTCGTCAAAGCGAGTTTGCTGCCAAGATGGCCCTACGGCCAATTCCCACTCTATTTCGTCTTCTTCCAAGACGATATAGCCCACTTGAGACGCGACTTGTGATTGCAGCCGGATATTTTTTAAGGGGGCGTGGTAGAAGTCGGCCAGTACTGGGCGAAAGAACCAATCATGAAACTTGTATAAATCATGGGAAAGAGTCAGCCGGTGATTGCGTGCCGTGGTTTCGCTATTGGAGGCGGAAATAACCCCTAAATAACTGGCGCTAGTGCGACTTAGCGCGGTTTTTCTTTCGCTGAGTATTTTGGCGTTTATCTCTAAGGTATTGGTATTGCCTCGCGCAATATTGGCACTGAGAGCGGCTTTACTTTGCCAACGATCGGCTTCACGTTCTGCTACTTGGTAGACCGAGATAACATCTGTTTTGTTAGCGTAATGGGTATGTTCGCCAATAATGGTGAGCTTATCTTCGTCAATCATTAACCGACCACGCACCACGCCAAGGCCACGCAAGTTTACTTGGTAGCGTTTGGCGGTGCGAAGTCGCCGAACATCCTTTATCTCTATTGTTAAATCGCCCAACTCATCGCTATCGAACAATAGCGCTTTTTGGTAAAGCTCTTCTAGGTCGCCTTGAATCACTTCGCCTGAATCCAGCTGTAGCCAGTCTTTATTATCATCTAACTCTAACGCGGTGAAATAGTCACGTTGGAATTGTTGGCCGAAGGAGAGTGCTGACTCTAATGGTTCAGACGGCGTATCGGCAGCCGCTTTAAAGCATAAGCCAAGGCCGGTGACAAGCAGTAATACCAGATAACGCATTGAGAACTGACTACTCCATTTAGTCTTCGCGGTCAGCTAATGATAGTAGCGGCTTTTTATGGATTACGAAATAAACGCTTAACATTTCTAGATATTTTATTGAATCAGCAAGGCTAGGGGGCCTTGCTGATGAAGGCGATGGTTTACTCTACTTGGGCGTGACGCATCCATTCTCGGTATTGTTCCGCGCCTTGCTCGCCTTCGGCTGGCGACCAAGGGGCAAAGTCTTCGGCTGGGGTTGGGCGATAAGCGCCTTGTTTAACTTCTAAGCCTACAGTGCCGCTTTGCATGCAAACATAGCCGTGCCAAGTATTGGGGGGAATTTCAACAGCGCGGTTAGTTTCTGGAGAAAGACTATGGCGCTGGCTGAGGTTTCCAAACTCATCGAAGATCAGTAAATCAAGCTGACCTTGTAATACCAAAAACAGCTCCCACTTATGGGCCTCACGATGGCGATGAGGTCGCATGTAAGTTGTAGGCTCGGTTGCAATGAACAACCGTTGAACTTCGGCGTCTAAACTCTCGTGAAGATTATGGTGGCTGCGTTGGCGTGGTGCCGCTTTGGCTTGCTGGCTAAATTTGGAAAAATCTTGAGAGCTGATGATCTTCAACATGAACTGGCTTCCTGCTAGTGTGACCTGGTTGGGGCGATGAAGCTTCATCTTGGCATATTTTCGGATGGCCAACAAACCTCGCTATGTGGCTCAACGGTGATAAGCAATAATGAGGAAAGCAACATGGCTAGCATGACCGGAAGTTGCCTGTGTGGAAAAATTTGTTATTAAGTCTCTCAGTTGGAAATGCATATGGCGCATTGTCATTGCTCTATGTATCGCAAGTTTCATGGCGCCGCGATTGCGATTTATGGCGAAGCTTGGTTACAGCAAGATAAGGTTGCCAATGGCATGCTTCGTTAGTTCTGTTGGGAATGTCGCTCTAGCTTAGTGTTGCCGCGGTTAAGTCTGAGGGTAGAGTGGTGGAATTTAGTTTGGCCTGATGGGTATATCTTTGTTAGTCATAAAGCCAATTGGTATCAAATTTGCGATAAATTGCCACATTTTAAGCAGTCTAGGAAATCGCTTTTGTCTTGTTAGTTGCGGGGTGAAGCTCTAAAGTAAGTTCAAGTGCACTATGAGGAAGATCTGTGACCGAGTTTAAACAGTTTAATCAACGCCATGCCAAGGCTTATCAGCAACAACGAAACTTAATTAAGCAGGTGCTAGCAGGTAAGTCGTGCTGTTGTGAGCACTGCCAGCAACCCTTATTTGTGGTATTACCCGGTCAGCCACAGGCTGCCGGTATATATTGCGCTAAGGGTTGCACTGCAATTGAATTAGAAATGGCAACCTCAAGCTCTTAGTCGCGAGGTTGTTGGCGGCGATCTTGTTCTAAAAACTTCAACGCATCCTCTATGGCGGTTTTAGTTTTTGCTACTAACTGGGCTCGTTCTTCGTCGCTAATCGCACTAAGTACATCTACATCATGGCGAATATAGCGAGGCGGAAGGCGGTTTAATACCAAACAACTTAAATCTTGTAAGGTATCGGCATCATATTGCTTGGTGACCTCTAAATGATGTAACTGTTCGCCAACAAGATATTCAGTAAAGTTATGAATTTCCTCTGATAAGCGCATTTATGTTTTCCTTAGCTAGGTGTCTATATTGAGCTTATATAAGAATAGGCTAAGCCGCCACTCACGGGCGGCTAATTGTTACGGTTGTTGAATAGGATTCACATTTAGCGCGTCATTGTATAAGGCTTCATACTGCCATACCGATTGCTGCCAATTAAAGCGTGACAACATGGCGCGATGACGCATGGCTTGGAATTCCTCTGGGTGCTCCAAATAAAGCAACAATGCACGGCGCAAAATGTTCAGTAAATCAGCCGGTTCTGGATCATAAAAGATGTGTCCAGTCGCTTGTTCTGGCTGCTCATCATAATCGTTAACGGTATCTTTTAGACCGCCGACACCGCGCACTATGGGTAAGGTTCCATAGGCTAGGCTGTACATTTGGTTTAAGCCACAAGGCTCAAATAATGAAGGCATCAGGAAGAAATCGGCGCCGGCTTCCACCAAGTGAGCTAATTCATTGCTATAGGCATGAATAAAACGCAGTTTATCTGGCCATTTCTGTTGCAAGGCTTCCAGCTCGGCCACGATGCCACTATCGCCAGTACCGACAATGATGACCTGTACTCGATGGCGCAGGAACTGCTCTAAGGCAGGCAGTAACAAATAAAACCCTTTTTGCTCTGTGAGTCGGCAAACCATGCCAAAAATAGGGACATCGAGTTGAGCTAAATCGGTTTTCACTTGCAGGGCTTGACGACAAACGCTTTTCCCGCTCAGGTCACTGCTAGAGTAGTTGGCTGGAATAAATCGGTCGGTGGCCGGATCCCAATCGGAATACTCACAGCCATTTAAAATGCCGACTAAATCACTACTGCGTTGTTGGAAGTAATCACATAAACCGTGTGAACCCAAGCGAGTCAGCAATTCTTCTGCATAGGTGGGGCTTACCGCGTTGATTTTATCGGCAAAGCGGATCCCGGCTTTGAGTAAATTAATGCAGTTGTAGCCGTCTAATATTTGGTCGACTAACCCGTCGGCCAAGTCTTCAAGCAGCTGAAACTGGTGTTTTTCAAAAATGCCCTGAAAGGCGGCATTGTGAATGGATAATACCGACTTACTGTTGCAGAAGAAGGGATGGTGCCCGTATTTCTGCTTGAGTAGGTAAGGTACTAAGGCGGTGTGCCAGTCGTTACAATGGAAAATGTCTGGCTTAAAACCTAGGGCCTCGGTGACTTGGAAAATAGCGCGCGAGAAAAAGGTAAAGCGTTCACCGTTGTCGTCGTAAGCAAATTCGCCTTCGCTATATAATTGGTCGCGTTCAAAGTAATTATGCTGTTGGATGAGGTAAACCGGGACATCTTCGAGCATTAACTGATAAACGGCATAGTCGATGTCTTGGCAATCGTTGCCAGTGTGCAGACACAAATCGAGCAGTTTCTCCGCTTCATCGTGACGATTGATGGTCTTGTAGAACGGCATGATAATTCTAACATCTTGGCCGTGTTCTTTTAGTGCAAGCGGAAGTGCCTTGGCAACATCGGCGAGACCACCGGTTTTTGCGAGGCTTTCAACTTCTGAGGCAAGAAACAGAATCTTGACAGGATGGGCTGTCACAGAGTACTCCTTAACGATTAAGGCACCGAAGGGTGCCTTAGATGATGCTCATATTATGTGGTTATTACTTGTTCATTTTCAAGCCAAATTATGCTTAAAAGCCAACCTTGGCATTTTTAGCAATTACCACGATTCCTTCTGGAGAAACGGTAAAGCGTTTGCGATCGTCTTCTATGTTCTCTCCAATGATGGTGCCGGGGGCAATTTCTGCGTTTTTATCGATGATAGCTCGACGAATTTGACAGCCTTCACCGATGCGGCAGTTACCGATTAAAATCGATTCACTCACCACTGAGCCTGGTCGCACGTGACTTCTGAAACCAAACACGCTGCGATTAACCTCTGAGCCAAGAATAAAGCTGCCAGCAGAAATTAACGATTGGCTTACGCTAACTTTTTTGTCGCCTACATCTTTAAAGGTGGCTGGCGGAAGTGGTGGGTAATGGGTATGCAATGGAAACTTGGGGTTATACAGAGAGAATGGAGGCTCTTCTTCCAACAAATCCATATGCGCAGCCCAGTAGGAGTCGATGGTTCCTACATCGCGCCAATAGCCGCTAGCTGATTCACCAGCAATTTCGTTTTTGGTGAAGTCATAGGCAAACACATTACCTTTGGGGTAGAGTTTAGGAATAATGTCGTGACCAAAATCGTGGTTTGAATTAAGGTCGTCGGTATCGGCTTCTAAGGCATCTAACAATACTTGGCGTTCAAATACATAGTTGCCCATTGAGGCTAAAACATGGTCTGGGTCGCCGGGAATGGTTTTAGGGTTTTCCTTGGGTTTTTCTTCAAAGCCGATCATGCGACCTTCTTCATCCACCTCGATAATACCAAATTGGTCGGCTTGTTCTTTAGGCACTTTAATGGCGGCAACGGTAAGGTCGGCTTTATTGTGGCGATGCTCGTCCACCATTTGTCGCACATCCATCTTGTAGATGTGGTCACTACCAAAAATACATACATGCTCGGGTTCGTTAATCTCAATGAAGCGAGCGTTTTGATAAATCGCATCGGCTGTACCATCGTACCATCGTTTGCCTACACGCATTTGTGCTGGTACCGCATCAATAAATCGATCGGTAATAATGCCGGACAAATGCCAAGCTTGGCGAAGGTGGATGTTAAGAGATTGAGACTTGAACTGGGTAAGTACGTAGATTTTGAGAAAGTCTGAATTGACAAAGTTATTTAGGGCGAAGTCAATAAGCCGATAACTTCCTCCAAACGGGACCGCTGGCTTGGTGCGGCTGTCGGTCAAGGGGTAGAGGCGAGTACCTTCTCCACCTGCGAGTATCATTGTTAAAATGCCAGCCATAAGACCTTTACCTCTAAGTTATGTTGGAATTGAAATCGTTTTCAAAGTGGCTTGGCTTAGTGTCCTTATATTTACCTTTGATGTAAATAGTCAATTAAGGCTTTTGTTAATCCACATTAAAAAAGACCGTTTTATACACAACAGCGTAATATTTTAAATTTTTTGTTGTCGAGCTTGGTTTCATAACGTGAGAAGTGCTGCTTAATTAGCGATTCATACTGCAGAAAGCTATTGGCCACTAACCATAATTCGCCATTCTCTCTCAAATGTTGCTTAGCTTGAGCAAGAAAGGTTTCGGTAGTTTCATACTGAGTCGCAATGCCGGCATGAAACGGTGGGTTACTTACAATAAAATCAAAGCGCTGCTTCACCTCACTCAATCCATCAGAAGCAATTACTGTTCCAGCGATAGCGTTTTCTTTTAAGGTGGCTTGAGTGCTAGCGATGGCGTAGGCACTGACATCGAGAAGACTAATTTGAATGGGGTAAAGTAGCGCTTGGCTTGCACCAATAATGCCCGCACCGCAACCAAAGTCGAGCACAGCACCGTGCATCGCTGGTAGCTGTTCTAAGAGTAGTTGGCTACCTTCGTCGAGTTTTCCGTGATTAAACACTCCCGGTAACGATTTCACTTGTAAAGTTTTGGCGGGTAGTGCTACTTGGAAATGCTCGAACCATGGCTCTAGTTGGAAGGCTGGCACAGTTTGATTAAGAGTGCCAAAGTACAAACTACAGCGTCTGGCACTGTCTATTTTGTTGAGTTTTATGCCATAGCTGGCCAATAGTTTTTCGCAACCTTTAACCCCCCCTCTATTTTCACCCACCACAAAAATCTCTGCACCTTGTTGTAACTGCGGCAGAATGCAGGCGAATAAATAGGCCGCCTCTTGTTTGGCTTTAGGCATGAAAAACAACAACGCATTGCTATTTTCATGTAACTGAGGTTGAGCATTAAATTGGCAAGTTAGTTTAGAATGAGATTGCTCAGAGAAATATTGGTAGTGGCCAAAATGATTACAGCAAATTTGCAAGGATGCGACCTGCTCCAGTAATTGCAGAGGGTAAGCATCGGCCAGTTGGCCCGCTACAATGAGGTGTTGTTGCTCAAATAGATTGTCGTGGCGCTCAAGTACTTGGCTGGTGGCGTGTAGCGTAGTATTCATACAGGTTTGCTTGCTGGCAATAATTGGCGCCAATAATAGAAAGTTTTCAACTAAAAGGCTATCTCATCACAAGATATGCGGATTTATTTTGCAGCTTACTTGACTTTTAGTGAAAGCTAAGGAAACTAGCTAGCACTAAATTTGATTTATTGAGACTGTTAATGCAGCCAATTTCTTTGAAACTTAAGAAGTATAAACGGCCCGAGCTAAAACGCGGGTGGTTAATGGCTGGGTGTGAGTAAATCGAAAATGTATTTTTGAACCCGGCCACTGTGACCGGGTTTTTTTATTTTAGAAGTGAGAGATGGAGCGGGCATGTTTAAAGGATCGATAGTCGCGTTGGTAACTCCTTTTATTGAAGGAGAGGTAGATTATGCCGCGATTCGTGAGTTGGTTGAGTGGCATATTGGTCAGGGCACGCACGGTATTGTGCCCGTGGGAACAACGGGAGAAAGCCCAACTTTAACCCATGACGAACACATTGCTGTGGTAAAAACAGTAGTGGAACAGGCTAAAGGTCGTGTACCTGTGATTGCCGGTGCTGGGTCAAACAACCCCATTGAGGCTATCGAATACACCAAGGCGGCTCAACAAGCGGGTGCCGATGCCACTTTGCATGTGGCGGGTTATTACAACCGCCCGAATCAAGAAGGCTTATTCCAGCACTTTAAGATGCTGCATGATGCCACCGACATTCCTATTGTTTTATACAATATTCCACCACGCGCCGTGGTTGATTTAAGCCCGGTAACCATTGCTAAGCTTGCCCAACTGCCACGAATTGTGGGGGTTAAAGATGCCACTGGTGATTTATCGCGTCCATTATTTGAACGCCAGTTAGTTGACCAAGATTTTTGTTGGTTAAGTGGCGAAGACGCTACGGCCGTGTCGTACAACATCAGTGGTGGCCAAGGCTGTATTTCGGTGACCGCTAACGTGGCACCTAAGTTGTGCGCACAAATGCAGCAGGCTACCTTAGACGGTGATTATGCTAAAGCACGGCAGATTCAAGATAAATTGATCCCCTTGCATCAAGTGATGTTTGCCGAGCCTAGTCCGGCTGGTGCTAAATATGCGATGTCGCTATTAAATAAATGTCAGCCAGATTGCCGTTTGCCAGTGACAGAATTATCAGAGACCACTAAAACACGCATTAAGAACGTGATGCAAAGCTTAGAGCTTATCTAAAGGTGCTAACTAAATGCTAAAAGGTCGAGCTTGCTCGGCCTTTTTTATATCTGCGCTATAGGTAATTTGGCTATGTGGCTTGCTATACTCAGAACAGGAACAATAACAAGGATGAGTAGGTGGCGGAGCTCGATTTAGTAAGCTTTTTTCACGGAATAGTAGAGCCCGACAGTGGCTATTGGCTCTATCAAGCCAGCGATAGTAGCGTATCTTTGCATTACCCATGGCAACATACTCAAGCTCAGCAAGTGCCCTTAGAGCAGTGGCTTAAAATGCTCGATAAGCGCTGCCGTGGCGCCTTTCAGCAAGCTTTGGCGAACAGCTTACGCCAACAGCAAGCGCTGGTATGTCATTATTGCCATAGCGAGGATGAGTGGTTACGACTTAATGGCGTGCCGATGCAGATCCAACAGCAGACCTTTCTACTGGCCAGTGTGCTGCCACTGACCATGCCGGTGATTACCGATGAAACCCAATTACGCGACCCACAAACGGGTTTGTTGTCGGCGGCTTTATTTCGTCAGTTGTTAATTCAAGCTATTCGTTTGAGTCAACGTAACTACGAATCGTTCGTGGTTCTCAGTCTTCGTTATGCCGCTAGTGATTTGTCTTTGGTGACCGCCATTATTGCTCGTGTATTGCAGCAGCAACTGCGCCGCTCAGACAGCGTAGGCCGATGGGAAGACAACGAACTGTTGGCCTTGCTCTATGGCACTAGCGTCAACTCGGTAAATTTGGTGGTGGATAAACTTCGCCACGAGTTACAAGTGCAGCTAGTAGGGGTTGGGCTAGAGGAGCTACAACTCGGTTGGACTAGCTACCCGCGTGATGGTGACAACGTGGATAGTTTATTGTCGCGGCGCTTACAGCATAGTTTACAGTTAGCGGATTAAGCCCGCCTACAGGCAGCAAGTGCTTACTACCTGTTTTGGGCGGGGGTTTATTTGGCTTGCTGTACGATGCTAGCGCTATGCTTCAGCATGTCTAAGTACAGCGTTTGTTGTTGCTCGGGGTCAATGATTACTCCATTGGCATCGCTAAAGGCTTGCACTTGGCCGGTTTCTGCAATACTACGACTATTCATATATTTAGCCATGAAATACTGTTGCTGAGTAGCGTTGAGCTCGGCGTCGATAAGCGCAATTTCCAGCCGTTCTACCTCTCTAATGCTGAGCTCTATAGCACTGCTTTGCAGCAAAGGCTGCTGGGCCTTAGGTTCTGCATAAATACTCTGATAAAAGGCGCGATTGCTGCTGTTAATTAACCTAACTTGGGTTCTTTGCAGAGCAAAATCTGTGGCCTCAAAGCTAGCGTCATTGTCGATGCAATGTTTAGCTTGCCCCTGTACTAGAGGGCAATCTTGTAGAATGTCGCTGTATTCCATAGAGGATAGTTCAGGCAGCGCTAAAACTAGCTGGCTATCTTCAGTATCGATGCTCATGGCTGTTTGAAAGCGCCAGTGACTGTCGTTGCTCTCTCCAGCAAATAAGGCCGACCAATGGCTCACCTCGGCGTATTCAGGGGCAATAGTAAACTGGTCTATATGCTGATAAAGCGGTTGCCATAAATAGCTCTGCTGATCATGCATCGCCACAATAGCACTTCCTTGATCCAGACTTAAGTTGGCGGCCGCCTGCCAATACATTGGGATTAAACCTTGGTTACTGAGAGTGGCTGCGGTGATCTCTGGTGCTTGTTGGCTATTGTAGAGGTAGCTTGGCTCAACAAAGCCATAATAGGCTAAATCGCTCAGTTGTTGGTCTTGCTTAGAGTAGTAGGCGGTGATCAGGGTATCTCGCTGAGCAGGCAGCGGAGCTAATACCGGAATGTGGGCCGAAATATCTCGTCCTGCCACGCGGTCTAGACCATAACTGCTTTGGTAGTATTCCACCCCGCTTTCTTGCAGTACCGACACTGCAGTATTGTCTTCGATGTCAGTTTGCTTGCGGTAGTCCTTACCCTTGTAGCAGTCACTATTAGTTTGGGCCGAGCGCACATTTAGTAGCTGATCGCTTAGCAAAGACTTAGCCATGCTAAACATGTAAACATCGGGGTTACCACTGAGTCCACTATCTATCTCTTCCAGTGAAACATAGCCCTCATCGGGAACTAAAGCGCTGTTAATAGTAACAATGCCATTATTAGGTACATCTATGGCAGGAATGGTGAGTTCTTCAATAATTGAACCATCGCCATGATGAAATAGTATGTTGTAGCCGCTATTGGCTACCGATGCAGTAATCACTCGACTTGGATCGTTTTCTGCTGTGGCATAAATAACACAGCCTTTTTTTACATCGCTTTCTTTAAGCGTATGTAATTGAATAATTTGCCAGCTGTAACGCGGGGCTGTGGGTCCATGGTTGGAATCACTTCCGCCACAAGCGCTTAATAACGCGGTACTTAATAAAACGGGCAGGGCAGTTTTTTTCACTGTAGAAAGCCTCTTATAAAGTGTCAAAATGTTGATACTTCGAGGTTTTAGCAATTATTTGGCCATAAATACACAAAATATAGAGTTATCATCTATATTTGTTGTTGTGTTTGGTTTTTTGCTCTGGTTTTTATCTTTTTATGAGTTATTAGGAGGGCGCTAACTAGAGCTTTAGGCTCTAGCCAGTATTTCTGGACCGCGTCGGCCTTTTTCTTCCATGTACTGGTAGTACAAACGAATATGAGTGGCGGCTTGGTCAACGCTGCGGCCCATGGCTTCGCGGATCTGCTTGCGATTAGCTTGTTTGGCGTCATCGCTATCGCGCAGTTGGGTTGCGCTCATGCCGGGTTGTACGTCGTTATTACCAAACACTGGACTACCGGGGTTGCTCATTTGTTTTTGCGCGGTGAATTCGGTAATGGTTTGTCGAGGGGCGGTATTTTGAATACGCTGACGCGCCAGATAGGGCGACTCATAGGATGCGACTTGTAAATTGTAATTAACCTGCATAATCGCGCTCGAAATAAAAGTGAATGGCGTTCATTAAGGCCCTTATCGGCCGTGTCTTAATAAACTTTAGCTGCAAGCAAGATAATGAGCAATGTGCGGGTTTGCTGGCGCTTGTTGTAATTGTTCTACGCTAGCAAACTGCTGAGTTTGGCCTTGCTCAATAAAGGCGACTCGCTGCGCCACGCGCAGCGCATCTTGCCATTGATGAGTTACCATCAATACCGCTAACTGATATTGCTCGGCCAGTTGTTTTACCAATTCTAAGCACTCTAGACGCAACATTGGGTCAAGTGCGCTAAAGGGTTCGTCTAACAATAATATTGGCCGGTTTTGCACCAAACAGCGGGCTAGTGCGGCGCGTTGTTGTTGCCCGCCCGAGACTTGGTCGGGGCGTTTATTGAGTATCGATGCTATGCCGAGTTGCTCGGCGATTTGCATCATTTGTTGCTGTTGCTTGGCATTCAGCTTGAGCTTTTTACTCAAACCGAGGGCGATATTTTGTTGCAGTGACAAATGATGAAATAAGTTGTGTTGTTGAAATAAGCTAGTCACCGGGCGTTGAGCAAAAGGCCGTGCTAATAAGCTTTCTCCTTGCCAATGTAAGTCTCCAGCAGAGGCTGGGATGAAGCCGGCAATCAGCTCCAATAAGGTACTTTTACCGCTACCGCTGGCCCCTAGCAGGGCGACCACTTCACCCGGATTAACTTCCAGCGAGTAGTTAAAATAGTGGTGCTGACGTTGGCATTGTAGCTTAGCGATGCTCAGCATGGTGTCGTCCTAGGCTTATATCAAGTAAGTAAAAAATCAGGCCGCAGAGCAATAACATGATTAGCCCTGTAGCACTGGCAGAGGCATATTGATAGCTACTTAGCTGCTGAAACAGTAATAGTGGCAAGGTGGTTACATCAACGCTGCCAATCAGCGCTATTACGCCCATGTCTCCTAGTGACAATACCATACACAGGCTCAGCGCCACACTTAAGGGTTTTCGCAGCAGTGGCCAATAAATGAAACGTAGTTGACTCAAGGCGGGCAGGTTTAAGCTTTGATTGAGCCGGCCATATTGTTTAACGGCATCGTTTAGCGCCGGCTTAAGGCTGCGCATATAAAACGGCAGGCTCATTAAGGCGTTAATCAGCGCCACTAAGGGCACGGTATAGTGGCTAATATCGCCACGCGACATCAACAGAAAAAACAGTCCAGTGGTGATCACCATGGCTGGAGCGAGCAACATGACAGAGGCCAATAGCTCTTGCCCCTTATGCCGCTTTATGCCCTTGTTAAGACCAAGATTACTGGCGTATTGCCATAGCAGCGCCGAACCCAGTAAGACTACCCATAACACGCTTTGTCCGGCAATACTCAAAGAGTACAAGCTACTGCTCAACCATTGCTGCCACGGTAAATCCCGCCAGTTTAGTTCGCTTAAGGGGCTAAACATGCCGACCATCACCGACATAATGAAGCCGTAATAGGCCAACATTATTAAGTAATGCAGTAGGCGGGCAGCTCCGCCAAGGACCGGAGTTTGTGCCAGGTTTTGTTGGTGGCGAATTGTGTCTTGTTGTTCGCGACCGAGTAATAACCAACCTAGACTGGCTGCTATCAGCAATTGCAGCAGTGCGCATTGTAGGGCAAATAGCGGGTCAAAGTCATAGCGCAGCGCTTGGTAGATGGCTACCTCTAGGGTGGTGCTCTTGGGGCCGCCGCCCAGTGCGAGTACGATGGTGAAGCTACCAAAACACAGCAGTAAAACTAAGGCAAATAAGCCGGCGATGCGATTACGCAACATTGGCCATTCTATCAAGCGCCAGTAGTGAGCTTGCTTAAAGCCCAACTGTTTACCCTGTCGCCAATAGCTGGCGGGAATGGCTTGGTATTGTAGATAAGCATAACGTGCCACTAAGGGCATGTTAAGAAAGCTATGTGCCAGCAAAATGCCGGGAAGGCCGTATATTTTCCAGGAAAATGGCGATAAATGTTGTAAAAATCCATTTGTGCCAAAGCTACCAACGCAACCTAGCACCACTAAAATCACCGGGCAAACAAAACACAGATTAGCCAAACGCAATTGCCAATGAATGGCGCGAGCTGGTAGATAGAACCAAGCTCGTGCGACTAATATGCCGCCCATACAAGCCAGTAAGGCAGACAATAATGCCTGCCACAGACTAAAGCGTAGTACTCGCCATAAATAAATGTCGTTAAAGGCTTGCCAGCTTAAAGCCGAAGTTTGTTCGGCTAATCCCCAGAATGCGGCTAATACTACCAGTGCTAAGAATGCGCTGGCGCTATAGCCTGCGATTGCTGCATGTTGCTTCATGCTGGCTTATTGGCTCACCGCATTACGCCATTCTTTGATCCAGTTTTTACGTTGCTGGCTGACCGTGTTTTGCTCGATGCTTAAGGCTTTAGGGCTGATTAAGCTAGAAAAAGCTGCTGGTAGTTCAGCGTTGGGATTAACTGGCAGCATCCAGTTACTTGTGGCAATAATTTGTTGTGCAGGGGCACTTAACAAAAAGGTTAAAAACTGTTGTGCTAAGGCGACTTGCTGGCTAGTCGCGCTAATTGCTGCGACTTCTATTTGGGTCATGTGGCCTTCGCTAAAAGGCAGCGCCTGATAACGATGCTCCTGTTCGGCCACCATATGGTAGGCAGGCGAGGTGGTATAACTTAATACTAAATCGGCTTCTCCTTTAAGGAACATGCCATAGGCTTCGCTCCAGCCTTTGGTTACGGTGACAGTTTTTTGTTGCAGCTTGTTCCAAGCTTGGGCTGCGTCATCTCCATACAAGGCTTTAAGCCATAACATTAAACCTTGTCCAGGAGTGCTAGTGCGTGGGTCTTGATACAGCACGCTGCCGTTAAAGTCGTTAAGTAGCTGCTCCATCGAGGTCGGCTTGTCTTGCAAGGTGTCGGTATTGTAGATGAAGGCAAAATAGCCGTAATCATAGGGAATAAACTGCTGGTCCTGCCAATCTATGGCCAGTTCGGGGAGTTCGAGTTGATGATCTTGCACCGCGCCAATGGCCTGTGTTTCAGGAATAAGGTTGGTATCTAGGCCCAAGATGACATCGGCTTGGTTACGTTTACCTTCCAATTTTAAGCGGTTCAAAATGGCCACGCCGTCATCTAAACCGAGCCAATTAATGGTGCAGTCGCATTGCGCTTCAAAGGCTTTGCTTAGTGCTGGCCCTGGCCCCCAATCGGAAACGAAGCTTTGGTAGGTATACACGGTGAGTTGTTGCTTGGCTTGAGCGCTTGCGCCCAACACACTAAGGGTACAGCAAGCTAGCCATAGCCATTTTTTCATCTTACACTCCTTGAACATTTACTTAAGATCCTGTCGGAAGCCACTTTGCTCGATTCTGTACTGACCCCCAGCCTTATTCAGCAACTACAACAACACTTAGGTAGCATTCTAAAAGTAGACCGTTTTGCCGCTGGGCATCAGCATTCATGGTTATTGCGAACTCACAGCGAGTCTTGGGTACTAAGACTTAATCAACAGCAGCCTTGTTATGGCTTGGATTATCAACGTGAATCGGCTGTATTACAACAGCTGAAAGGACAGCCGTGGATGATTGAGCAACATCCGCTCAGTTTAGCCGGGGATTTTTTATTGTACCGTTATCAGGCGGGGCAAGCGCTGAGTGATTTAAGTCATTTCTCGCCTCTGTTATGGCAACAACTGTTGCAAGTGTTAGGCAGCCTGCCCAGCTTGGGCAAAGGCTTGCCTGAATTTGATATGCGCCATTACTTACAGCGTTATTTATTAGATATTACTCACCCTGCGGCACAACACTTTAAGCAGCAGGCCTTGCGCTGGTTTGCCGCTCAGTCGTGGCCAAGTGGCCGTGCTTTTAATCATCACGACCTACATTTAGACAATATGCTGCTTGGCCCGCAGCAGCAATTATTGCTACTAGATTGGGAATACGCAGCCACCTCCATGCCCGGTTGGGATGCCGCCAGTGTGGCTCAGCGTTGCCCGGTGAGTGCGCAGCAGCGCGCCGATTTAATTGCGCTTAGCGGTTTTGCTGAAGCCGGTTTTAGCCAATTAGAAGCGGCAGTTGAGCTCTTAGACTTAGCTTGGTATTGGCAATATCAACCCAGTTACTCGGCCTTAGCAGAGCGCAGTGAAGGCTGGTTGGCTAAGCTAGCAAGCGCCTGAATATAGGGTTAATAAGTAAACGCAAAAATACCACCTTTAAACGACCCACATCATATTTGCTTCAGGCTTTTCAGCTTATATTTTCAGCTAAATTGAGTTGATATTAAATTGGCGGGTGAATTGCGCCTTGGTCTTTGGAGAAACTAATGCAGGTGAATAATGCGGTGGGACAGCGAGTAAGTAGTCAGTTAGGAGAGTTAGAGTTACTGCGCTTATTAGGCAAAGGTAAGTCTGCTTACTCTTATTTGGCTCAGGGGCCTGAGCAACAGTATGTGGTGAAATTAATGCATGCTGAGCCTTGTCCGTATTATGACTTTGCTGACAATAATAAGGTGGAGCTGGAACAGGCAGCCTACGCTAGGCTGAAGGCCTCCGGTATTGCTATTCCTCAGTTGTTGGACGCCAATCCCGAGCAAGCTTATTTAGTTAAGGAGTTCCTCGAAGGTGACTTGGTCACCGACTTGGTGATAAGGGATGCATTACCTCAAACTTGTGTTCAACAGGTTTGTCAGATGGCTAAACGGATTAAAGCGCTGGGCTTAAATATTGATTACTACCCAGATAATTTTATTCTGAATAAGGGCCGCTTGTACTACCTTGATTACGAAACCAATCCCTATGAAGAGCAGTGGGATTTAGCTCATTGGGGCTTGTACTACTGGGCGAACTCGGCGGGTATGAAAGCCTACAAGGCCACCGGGGATGCCAGCGCCATTCATCAGCCGGTGGATTCAGCCAAGCCGATTACCGAACCATTTTTAGCCACGGTTAATCAGTGGTTAGCTGATTATGCTTAAGCCTTGAATAGCGCTTGCTTAGAGGCTGGCACTATCGTGCCAGCTTTAAATTCTACTCTTCAACTAGCACTTCTGCGCGCCAGTTGCCTTCACCTTCTTCACCTAAGGTGTCGGCTAAGTAGGGCAGTACGGTTTGCATTTCTTTGAGTAGCGTCCATGGCGGGTTGATCACTATCATGCCACTCGCGGTCATGCCAAAGTCTTCATTGTCGTGACGAATGCCTAATTCAAACAATTGAATATTACGAATGCCGCTGTTGCACAGTTGCTTCTCTAAGTTGTCGATGCGGTAGCGGTCTACCACTGGGTACCATAGGGCATAGCTACCTGTAGCAAAGCGCTTGTAGGCTTCTTTTAGGGTGGTGACTACGCTCTTATATTCGTCTTTCACTTCATAGGATGGGTCGATTAATACCAAGCCTCGGCGCTCTTTGGGTGGCAGCAGCTCGATCAGCCCTTGGTGACCATTTTGCTGACGGATTTTGGCCCGACGGTCTTTTTGAAACAAGCTCTGTAGTGGCGCTTGCTCGCTGGGATGAAGTTCGTGAAGGAATAAACGATCTTCGCGGCGTAGCAGCATCTTGGCTATCCACGGTGAGCCCGGATAATACTGACGGGTTTTCTCGGGATGGAGTTGATTCACCAGTTTGACATAGTTTTTAACCAGCTCAGGTAAGTCATCGGCATGCCACAATTTGCCAATACCGTTTTCAAACTCGCTTTTCTTCTGCGCTTCAGGGCTGTTGAGGCTGTAGGCCCCTGCACCCGCGTGAGTGTCGATGTAACACAAGGGTTTATCTTTTTGAGTCAGGTGGGCAATGATGCGCTGTTGTACTAAGTGTTTTAGTACGTCGGCGAAGTTTCCAGCATGGTAAGAGTGGCGATAGCTTAACAAAGTGATTTCTCGATATGGGTAGCAAGGGTCGCAGCCTAAGCGGCGAATACAGGGCTAGTCTAGGTAGAGACCCTAGCAGATGCAAGTCTATTCACGCGGCCTTGCTAGAAAATTTGCGGGCTTTGCGGTGGCGAATTTTTCAACAAATTTGCCACAATGGCTAAGGCTTGGTCTAGTTGTAGGTTGCTATCAGCTTGACCCAGCGAGATCCGCACCGAGTTTGGGCTAGCTTGGTTGTCCACCACAAAATGTTCGGCTGATGCCAGTTCTACGCCTTGCTCGCGCGCCGCATTAACAAACTGAGCGCAGCGCCAGCTGGCGGGCAGGCGCAACCAACAGTGTAGCCCGCCTTCTTGGTAGTCATAATCTAAGCCAGCCAGATGATGGTGCAGTAATTGCGCCCGTTGGCCGATTAAGCGGCGTTGCTCGATTAACGCTTGGTCGGCATAACCTGCCTGTATCCACTGTACGGCAAGGTCGACTAACAGCGGGCTTATGTTCCAGCTACTGCCGCGAATCGCACTGTTAAATGCGGTTTGTAGGTGCGCGGGAACGTGTAGATAGGCGAAGCGCAGCCCCTTGAAAGCCCCTTTAGAAAAGCTATTTAAGTAAATCACCTGTTGTGGCGCCATCTCTACCATGGTGGGGGGGCGTTGATCGGGCAGTAGCCCACAGACATCATCTTCAATAATGATGACTTGATGATGGCGACAAATGTCAATAATTTGCTGGCGGCGCTTTTCAGGCATGATGGCGGTGGTGGGGTTTTGCAGCGTCGGTGTTAGGTAAAGCGCCCGCGGGCGGTATTTTTCTATTTGCCTTAATAAACTGTCGGGGCATATTCCATGCTGATCTAGACTTAGCCCTTTTAGCTCAATGTTCAGTTGCTTGGAAAGAGTGATCAGGCCGGGGTAACACAGCTCTTCACAAAGTAAACGCTCACCCACCAGTTGTAGGGCGATTAAACTCAGGTTTAAGCCATGTTGGGCACCGTAGCTGAAAAACAACTGTTCTGGATTAAAGATCTGCTGCCCTTGATTTAACCAAGCGCATACTTGTTCGCGCTGACTGAGTAAGTTTTGACTGTAGTCGTTATCAAATGGCTGGTCTAGCTGCTCGCCCGCTTGGGCATAATTTTGTAGTAAAGGCACTAAATGCACCGCTCGGGCTTGGGTAAAGGCGCTGTTTTGCCATAAGCCGATGTGTTGTTGGCTGCTCTCTAGGCTGCCCCATTGTTGCTGGTAATTGATGGCGGCTTTGACATAACTACCGCTGCCCGTTTTAGATTCGATTAAACCCTGTTTTTCCGCTTGAGCGTAAGCACGAGTAATGGTGCCTACGGTAACACCGAGGTGTTCGGCCAATTGCCGCTGGGGCGGTAGTTTGTCACCCGCCTGCAACTGTTGCTCAGTTATTAAGGCACGGATCTGGGCAACGATCTGAGTAGCCTTGTTCTCATTGTTATCTAAGTTTTGCCAAATTGTCATCATGACAATAAACCTTTTGATCTCTTGTTGTGGCTATATTAGCGTGAACATGGGTGATAAACGAGGTTGTTTTGCTAATTTTGTTTAATTGTATCGATACAATTTAAAGGAGGATAATATGGATATTGCTTTATTTTCATCGATGTTGGTATTTGCGGTGGTGATGGCGGGGACTCCGGGACCAAATAATATGTTGCTGACATTTTCTGGGGCTAACTTTGGTTACAAGCGAACCTTGCCGCAAATGGTGGGTATTCCGGTGGGGATTGCCAGCATGATTATACTCATGGCTTTGGGTTTGAGTTGGGTTTTTCAGCAATATCCAAGCATGCAATGGGGCCTAAAAATAGCCGGTAGCGCTTATTTGTTATATCTAGCGCTGCGTATTTTAAAGCAGAGTCAATTGTCACAGCAGCAGATGGCCAAGCCACTAAGTTTCTTTGAATCCTTAGGGTTTCAATATCTTAATCCCAAGGCGTGGATGATGACGTCATCGGCGGTGGCTAGTTTTGCTGTGGCCGGCGAGGCCTACTGGGAGTCTATAGGGGGCTTGGTATTGGTATTCTTTTTGGTTAATCCGGTGACCGGCTCTATTTGGGTGAGTTTCGGCAAGTTTATCGCGCGCTGGTTAAGTGCCCCTGTCGCCAGACAACACTTTAACTTTATTATGTCTTTGCTCACTGCCGGCTGTGTGGTGTTACTGTGGGTATAATCAAGAAAATCGTTAAATAAGGCGGGAGATCCCGCCTTATGCATTAAAGTCAGTGATTAAGCTAGGGCTTTCGCTTCTTCCTTAGGCAGTACGATATTAAGAATAATCGCTAGAATACCGCATAGGCCAACACCCTTAAGGGTAAACTCACCAATGCCTACCACCATGCCACCAATACCAAATACTAAGGTGACGGATACAATCACTAGGTTGCGTGGAATGGTTAAGTCTACTTGCTTACTGATTAAGGTATTTAAACCGATTGCGGCAATGGCACCAAATAGTAAACACATAATACCGCCCATCACCGGTACCGGAATAGACAACAATAGGGCACCGGTTTTACCGACAAAGGCCAAGGCTATAGCAAATACCGCCGCCCAAGTCATGATCACTGGGTTGTAAGTTTTTAGCAAACTTACCGCACCAGTTACCTCACCGTAGCTAACCACCGGCGGAGCGCCGAAGCTGGCCGCGGTAATAGTGGCTAGGCCGTCGCCTAACAGCGAGCGGTGAATGCCGGGTTTTTCAACGAAGTTTTTACCAGTAACGTTAGAAATGGCTAGAATGTCGCCAAAGTGCTCAATGGTAACAATTAGACCAATTGGCGCAATGAACAAAATGGCCTGCCAATTAAATTCTGGAGTCACAAACTCGGGAATAGCAAACCACGCTGCATTAGCCACCGAGCTGAAATCAACTAAACCAAAGAATAGGCTTAATACGTAGCCTACCACCACACCACAAATAATCGGCATCAGCTTGAGCATGCCTTTGGCAAAAATAGATACCACAATGGTGGTAAACAGTGCTGCCAGTGAAATCAGCAAGGCAATGTCTTGTTCTACTAATACCGCTGAGCCGTCACCGGTTTTACCCAAAGCCATGTTTACTGCAACCGGCGCTAAGCCTAAACCAATCACCATAATCACCGGGCCAACCACTACCGGAGGGAGAAAGCGCTCAATCACTTTTACGCCACGTAGCTTGACGACGCCACTAATGATGATGAACATGACACCTGCAGCCATTAAACCACTTAAGGTGGCGGGTAAGCCAAATTGTTGGGTACCCAAAATAATTGGGCCAATGAAGGCGAACGAGCTACCTAAAAAGATGGGGATTTGACGCTTGGTACAAAACTGGAATATTAGCGTACCAATACCTGCACCCAATAGTGCTAGGTTGGGGCTGATCCCGGTGAGTAGTGGAACTAAGGTCGTAGCGCCAAATGCCACCAATAGCATTTGTGCCCCGAGTAGTGGGGTGTTCATCCGTTTTATCTCCCTGTGAACAAAAAAATTCACTTAGTGTAATGGCAAGGGCTGGATAAAAAAATGATCAAAGTAGGGAGTCGATGAAAAAGGCTTGGTTTTATCATGGTTAGTCGATTTATTAGACCGCTTAGGCGAGTATACTTAGGGATTAAATTAATGAGGAGAACCTGTGGCTAAAGCAACTAAAAGCAAACCTTCTGAAGAAACCATCGCCAGTGCCGATGCGCTAGCTAAGGCTAACCAACGCCCCGGCCAAACAAAAGAACAAACCAAGTTGATTTCGGCGGGGATCCAAAAGGGCATCGAGCAATACAAGAAACAGCAAAAAGCTAAACAGCGCGAAGCCGATAAATTGCGTAAAAAGCAGCGTCAGCCTGCACAAACTGAACCGCTAAGCCTAGCACCTGAAGCCTCGCCTAAAGTGCCGTATTTACCCTGGGTCTTGTTGGTATTGTCGTGGCTGGGGTTTGTCACTTATTTGTTTAGCTATTAGCGAGTAGGAAAGAAGCATGAAAGGCCAAAAGGTGCTGATCCGCCCTTATTTAACTGAAGATGCTAGTGCACATGCGCAGGCAGTGCGAGAAACCGCCGAACTAGGCCAGCGCTGGTTAGATTGGATGCAGGTGGATTACCCAGTGGAAGAAAGCGTGGCTTGGATCAACTTGAGTAAAGCTGCGCTGGCAAAAAACTTGGCCTTTGATATGGGGATCTTTGCTGCCCGCGGCGGCGAGTTTTTAGGTGCTATTGCGATTAACCGAGTCGAATGGAACTATCGAGCGGCCAATTTGGGCTATTGGGTGAAAAGCAGTGCCAGCGGCCAAGGCATTGCAACAGAAGCCGTGCGCTTAATGGCAGATTATGCGTTTAATGCCTTGCAGCTTAATCGTTTGGAGTTGGTGGTGGCAGAGCGTAATTTTGCCAGTCGGCGCGTGGCCGAGAAAGCCGGAGCGCAGTTTGAGTGTTTGGCCAGAGCGCGAGTTATCGACCTCGGTAAGCCCAGCCATGCAGCGGTGTATTCTTTGTTAGCCGAAGATTGCGCCAAAGGCTTTTAAGCGGCTTAACTGCGGTTACGTTGATTAATGAACTTAAGCATGGACTTGCCTAGTAGCCAGGGAAGATCCTGATTCACCGCTTGATAGCCCAATTTGCTGGCCACTAAATTGGAAAACTGAGTCCAACCCACATTGGCTAAGCGCCAGGCAATGCTTTGCTGTTGTGAGGCATCGATAAACAAACGAACAATATTACTGAAGCTTGATGAATCAAGGCTGTCTAACCAAGAAAGGCGTAAATTCTCGCGGCTGCTTAAATCCAAATGCTGAATGAAGGTTTCTGTGAGTCGGGTATTTACTGCTGTGGTGATACTCGACAGGGTGGGGTAGCAGCTGCGCAAGACTGGTTCGCTAATGCCACAGTGATTGGCAATATTTTGCATTTCTATTTGCTGCCAATCTCCGTCCAGTAAAAACCTTAATACTTGGTCGAGAATTTGCTCTTTTAGCTGGTGCTGCGCTAATGAACTTACTGATGTCATAGTTCGCTTCCTGCGAAATCAGCCCTTGATCCTTAACGGGCTAGTGGCGTTACAGAAATCGCTCAGGGAAGTCACTGATTACCATGTCTAGCCACGGTAATAAGGCGGTGATTTCTTTGGGCTCATTTACAGTGTATGTAGACAAGCGATAACCCGCCAGTTTGATTTGTTTGGCTTGCTCTACCGAAGTTTGTTGATAGTCCACGTGGCAGGCTACAGCTTTAATATCTTGCAGCTGTTGTTGCCAGTTATTGGGGATCTCTTCATATAGCTGCGCCAGCTTAAATTGCGGGGCTTGATTGTGTAAAAACAACAGGCTTTGGTGGTCAAAACTAGAAATCAGCAGATCATCTAAGGGAAAATCACAATGCTCTATTTCTTTGATAACCGCTTCAACCAGCTGTTGGCGCGGTTGCTGGTGGTATTTGAGTTCTAGATTGAGTTTCAGCTTTAAGCTTTTCGCGTGGAGCAAATATTCGCGTAGGCTGGGCAGCGTCTGTCCGGCAAACTCAGGGGCAAACCAAGCGCCCACATCGAGAGTTTGTAATTCAGCTAGCGTATGTTCAGCGGCTTTTCCTTGGCCATTACTACAACGTTCTAGAGTTTCGTCGTGGAATACGATGGCTTGGTGGTCTTTACTCAGAAAGGTATCAAACTCAACCCAATGTAAACCCAATTGTGCCGCCCGGTCTAAACCAGCGAGGCTGTTTTCAGGAGTGCTGCCTGCAGCGCCGCGATGCCCAGCAATAATAACCATGTTGACGTTCCTAGACTAAAAAAGGTAGCCGCGACTCTAAGGTTGTGGCCCGATATTATATTTGGCTCATATTATGTCTGCTGATGCAGACTTGCGCCACAATATTTACAGTAGTCGGCATCGCTATCGTGACCGGCGCGTTCGCAATGAAAACAGCGGCGTAGCGAGTGTTCTCGGCGCAGCTCGTTGACTAACTCTGCACCCACGATGCCAGT
>NZ_JBNKPP010000228.1:0-4846 GCF_050295395.1 Agarivorans sp. | reverse complement strand
CACTAAATACCGTACTAAGCACTACAGTAAGGCCAGCTAAACACCAAATGATTAATTTATTCATAATGGTTTCCTTGAGCTATTAACTAAAATATTTAAAAAGACCAAAAGCCTTTTGTGATAGCCATCGCATTTTTAATGCCAAAGTTAAAACCCTTTTATTTCAATACAATGACAAAGGCCACCTGCTACAACAAACCAATTTGATGCAATTATCATCAAGTTTTTGCACCACGTTGGTGACTAATGACAATTTTATCTAATAACAATAAAGCTTAGAGCTTGAAAATAATGCTGCAAAAACATACAACATTGTTACTGTGCATAATCCGTTACATTTTGCCGCTGGCTCTGCCAGCGAGGGCCCAGCACTTATCCAAATGAACAATTTTGTACAAAACTTTGGCGCCATTCTGCGCTATGATGCGGCTTCAGTTTAAGTGGCAGGGAGCTAGATTATGAGCATAGAACAAGCGCACTATCGGCTTGCCGACGAGCTGGGTGGAATTGAAATACTGAATGCGCGCTATCAGCATCAACAGTTTTCACGGCATAGTCATGAGGGCTATACCATTGGCGTGATAGCCAGCGGCGCACAACGCTTTTTTCGTACCGGTAGTAACCATGTGGCGCCACAAGACAGTATTATTTTGGTTAATGCCGATGAAGTGCACACCGGCTGTTCAGCCTCGGTAGGCGGCTGGTCGTATCAGGCCATGTACCCCACGGTGGAGCAGTTTTCCCAAGTCAGTGAAGAGCTAGGTTGCCACAAGCTAGGGGCACCTTATTTTAGCCAAGCAGTAGTTGAAGATGCGCTGGTAGCACGCACTCTCAGAGCGAGCATTAACGCTTTGGAACATTCCTCAAATCGCTTACAGCGGGAAACGCTGGTGTACTCTAGCTTGCAACTGTTAATGCGCCGCCATGCTAAAACCCGGCCACAGCCCCCCCGTCGCGGCCACGCGAGGCCCAACCTTGCCATGGCCAAACAGTTTCTTGATGAGCAGGCCAGCGAAAACATCTCGCTCAGCGAGCTGGCCAAGTTAGTCAATTTAAGTCCCAGCTACTTGGTGAAACAATTTGTTAAATGTTATGGTCTTCCGCCACATGCCTATCAAATTCAAGCGCGATTACGCTTAGCTAAAAGCTTATTGCGCAAGGGGCAGCAACAATTAGACGTAGCGCTCGCCTGTGGCTTTCATGACCAAAGCCATTTTAGCCGTCATTTTAAACGGGCCTTAGGAATCAGCCCCGGCCGCTACGCCAAAGAACTACATGCTTAAGGCCTTAGGCCGCAGTACCAAGCAAGGAATATTGTGAAACAAACCGAATACATTCATCACCATGGCTGGGCGCAGCGCAGCAAAGCACTCTCTAAAGGAACCTTAGCGGTATTGCCACTAACCATTGCGGTGATCCCTTGGGGCATATTGGCCGGCTCTTACGCCATGGAGGCAGGGCTAAACCCGCTGCAAAGTCAGGCCATGTCGGCAATTTTATTTGCCGGCTCCGCTCAATTGGTGGCCAGTGGCATGTTCAAACTGGGTGCCAGCTTATTTAGCATGTTAGTCACCACCCTGCTGATAACCTCACGCCACCTGCTGTACAGCATGGCAATGCGGCCAAAAATCAGCGGATTGCCTTTACGCTGGCGACTCATATTAGGTTTTCTGCTCACCGATGAATTATTCGCCATTGCCAATCAAGACAAAGGTAAGCAGTTTGACCGCTGGTATGCTTTAGGTGGTGGCTTAAGCTTTTATTTGGCTTGGAATATCGCATCAGCCTTTGGCATTATCGCTGGTGCCAATATCGACAATCTCGATAGTTGGGGCTTAGATTTTGCGATTGCCGCTACCTTTATTGCGATAGTGGTGCCTAGCATTAAACAGGCCTCGGGTTTACTGTGCGTAGTAGTGGCCTTGGTCAGTTCGGTGGTATGTCAGCTGTTTGCTATTCCTGGCGGCTTATTAATTTCGGCGCTATTGGCAATGAGCCTCGCTACCGTCTATGGCCACTGGCGCGGAGAGCAACAATGATTTGGCTAAGTATTCTTGCCATGGCGGCAGTGGTATTTGCCAGCCGCTACCTATTTTTAGAACCCCAAATCCCCTTGCGTTTAGGTAAAACGGCACTGCGTTTTTTAAGTTATTCGGCGCCGGCAGTACTCACCGCAATCTTTGCCCCCATCGTGTTTGTGCGCGACGAACAACTTAGCCTAGGACTTGACAACCCTTACCTAATCGCAGCAGCACTGGCCTGCGGCTTGGCTATCTTTACTCGCAATGCGCTGCTTACCACGCTGCTTAGCATGGCGGTATTTTTTATTATTCACTAAGGATTGAGGCGACAATATAGCGCCATGCTGCCAATAGGCGTTAACTTTCTAACCAAGTTAACGCCGCTTGCTCATCCTCAAAGATGTCTATCTCGCCAGCCATGAACCACCTACCCACCTTAGCCGCCCACTCCAACCACGGCTGTTGACCGAGAATAGCTAGTTTTTCAAATTGTTGGCCGTGCTTTAAACCCAATTTAAGATCATCCCAAGCGGCCCTTAGATCCCAGCCTTCAAGCTCTCTAGCATCAAATAAAACGCGAACCTGCGGATGCTCAACTTCGGCAAAGGCCGATTCAATCATAGGGGTAATCGCTTGGTAGTCGAGGTGAGTCAGCTTGCCATAGGCCTTAAACGACACCAATAGGCGGGTTTCGATTCGTTCAATACCAATACTTAATCCGTGTCTACGAATACTCATGAGAGGGTCCTTATTGTGCAGCATGCTTTATAAGTATGGTCGATATTGCTGCACCGGTGAGTATAAATATGCAGTGAAATGGCGAACTAGGCTTTGAATTTTATGTGATTTCGGGGCAGGATCTGGGCCATGACGAATACCACCTTTAGCGTAAGCTTGCCCTCACTTATCCATCGCATTGGTCGCGAGCAAGTGCGCCATGTTCAACAACAGGCTGAGCAACATAATTGCCAGTTAAAACGTATTCGACGCTCGCGAAACTGGCAACTGCTTGGCCAACTCGAGGCAGTGATTGAGCTACTTGAGCAACTAAAAATGCCAACGCAACACCAGCTAAGTTATTTAGTAAACAAACTCAGCGACGCAGTGCAGTGTGAACAAGATAAACGCCAACCCAAACAACAGCGGCTGCGTGCGCTTATTCAGCAACAACCCAACATCACCGTGGCAAAGTTGGCAGAATTAGCCAATTGCAGCCTGAGTGAAGCGCGCGCCGCGCGCTTTGTTGAGCAAGAGCTTTAATAAGTTCGCTTCACGTCGGCCATAAGCGCTGAACCTGCGCCAAGGTATCGGCATAAGGCAAGGCGGCGCAGCGCCCAAAACCGGGCAATTGGCGTAACTTATATTTAGTTGACCAAGGATTAGTCATACCCGCCAAAAAACGCACCGCCATTACTGGGCTTACCTTGCCCTGCTGTGCCGCGAAGTGCTGAGTTAAGTCTCGTAAGTCGGCTGAAATTTGTTGGTCGGCGATAGCTTGAGCGGGCTGCGAATAAGCAAGTTTGGCCACTTTTCCTCTGCAACCACTGCAATGCCCACAGTGCTCGGGGGCCTGCTGGTCATCAAAATAACGCGCCAATTGATAACTCAGGCAAGAATCTAGCTCAAAGAAACGCAACAATTGGCCAATGCGCTTAATTTCTTTCTGTTGGTTAGCTAAGAAGTACTCAGCTAAGTGTTGGGCCAAACCTTCCTCTGCTATGCCCGCTGTATTCACTTGGTAGACGTCGGTAATTTTCTTAGTTTCCAGTTCAATCAGCCCTTGCTCGCTTAAATATTCCAAGGCAGCCACCACGCGCGAACGCTCTGCCTGATATGCTTGGTAAAGCGCGGCAAAATCTAAGCTTCCCCAAACCTTTTTCATTTGAGTGTGTTGAAAAATGGCTTTAATAAAAGCGCCGCGCTCCCCTTCAAATCGGCCAATGATAGCCTGCTTGTCTTGCAGCAATTTGTAGCGAAAATCGGCGTAATAGGCATATAAAGGTTTAATTAAGCCTTGTAGCTCTAATTGCACCAACAAGGTTTTAAGCGGTAATTGACGAATATTACTGATATTGGCCAAATGATTGATTTGCATCTCCCACTGCCCGGCTTGAGTCTCACTAACAATGTTGTCTAAGACTATTTCGATGCCACTTAACTCAGGCGTATCACCGTAAACAAAGTTTTCTACCGTGGTTAAGCCATCTAGGTTAGCCAGTGTTAAACATTGAGCGGGGGCGCCGTCGCGCCCAGCACGGCCAATTTCCTGGCTATAGTTTTCGATGGATTTGGGTAGATCGAAATGCACCACAAAACGAATATTACTTTTATCTACCCCCATGCCAAAGGCGATGGTGGCCACCACCACTTGTAGGCGATCATCCATGAAGTCTTGTTGTATTTGCTGACGCTGTTCGTTGCCATAACCTGCGTGATAGGCAGCAGCGTTAATCCCCTGCTGGCACAGCGCTTTGGCTAAATCGTCAGCCGACTGCTGCAAGGTCACGTAAACAATGCCCGCGCCCTGTTGCTGACGAATAAAACTGAGCAAGTGCGGCAGTTTTTGCTCGGCCACACAACTACTCACGGCAATATCGAGGTTGTTGCGGTAAAAACCGGTTTGTACAATGTCTTGCTCGGCAATGGCAAAACGCGCCGCCATATCCTGCTTCACCTTACGCGTAGCAGTTGCTGTGAGTAACAGAACAAGGGGAATATTTAGCTCACTACGATACTGCGGCAATTTAAGGTAATCGGGGCGAAAGTTATGCCCCCACTCAGATATACAGTGAGCCTCATCCACCACCAGCATCGACAGCGGCACA
>NZ_JBNKPP010000227.1:0-8245 GCF_050295395.1 Agarivorans sp. | reverse complement strand
AGTAGGTCACTGCCAGGCTTCCAATACTAAGCCCAGTCCGAAAGGACTGGGCTTTTTACTCTAGCAATGTTTTTAGGCTTAGCCTTTTGATTGAGTAAGCAGTTTTTGCCTGATGGCAATAGCATTGTGGCACCACCTGATCCCATGCCGAACTCAGAAGTGAAACGCAATTGCGCCGATGATAGTGTGGGGTTTCCCCATGTGAAAGTAGGTCACTGTCAGGCACCAAATAACTAAGGGCTTCCCACTTGGGAAGCCCTTTTTTATTGGCTAAATAGTGGCGATTTTAAGGGCGCTAAGCCGGCCCCAAATCTTAGTGTCATTTCACTAGTTTTGTTAGAATCGAAGGGTCATTCTTTAAATCGAAGACCGCCTATCATGAGTCTAAGTGTTTCTGCACCAAACGGTGCTATTACTCTTCCACAACTGGCGCTAGATGCACAGCAGGTTGAAGTGCTTCAGTGCGCCGAGCAATATCGGCAAAAACTATTACAGCTTATTGCCGATGCTCGTACTCGGATCTATCTTGTTGCCTTGTATTTGGAAGACGATGAAGCTGGCCGCAGTATTATGGATGCTCTATATCGCGCTAAGCAGCAACGCCCACAACTTGAAGTGCAGGTGATGGTTGACTGGCACCGAGCGCAGCGCGGATTGATTGGAGAACAGTCTGCTCAGGGGAATGCTTCGATGTATCGACATTACCAGCAACAGTTTCCTGATTTGATAACGATATCGGGTGTGCCGGTGAGTAACCGAGAGTTATTTGGGGTGCTGCATTTAAAAGGCAGCATTATTGATGATACGGTGATCTATAGCGGTGCCAGCCTAAATGACGTTTATTTAGGTTATGGTCAACGTTACCGGTTTGACCGCTATGTATTATTGGCGCATTCCCGCTTAGCCGATACGATGGTGAATTACTTGGACCAGCAGTTATTGGCGAGAGGCGCGGTAACCAGCCTTTCTTCCACCACGCCGGCTTCGACAAAAACGCTTAAGCCTGCGATACGCGGTTTACGCGCGGGTTTACAGCGCGAGCAGTATCGTTATCAGTCACAATCCTTGGGATCGCAACAGTTAGCGGTTACGCCTATGTTGGGTTTAGGGCCTCGACGTAACTTACTAAATAATACGATTCGCCGCTTAATTACCCATGCCCAGCAACACATCATTCTTTGTACCCCCTATTTTAATCCGCCTAGTGTTTTGAAGAGAGAGTTAAGCAAGGCTTTGAATCGAGGGGTAAAGGTGAGTTTAATCGTTGGCGATAAAACCGCGAGTGATTTTTACCGACAACCACAGCAAGCGTTTAAGGCGATCCATGCACTGCCCTATTTATACGAGATGAATTTGCGTCAGTTTATTCAGCGTAAACAGCGCTATATCGACCGAGGTTTACTAACGATAGAACTATGGTCTGATGCGGACAATAGCTTCCACGTTAAGGGCTTATGGGTGGACCAGCGTTACAACTTATTAACCGGTAACAACTTTAATCCGCGGGCATGGCGTTTAGATTTAGAGAACGGCTTGTTATTAGATGACCCAGAGGGTTTGATGGCGCAACAGAACCAGCAAGAACTGGAAAATATACTGTCTCATACTACAAGGATTACTAGTGCGCAGGATTTAGACAGTTTGAGTGCTTATCCGCAACCCGTGCAGCGTTTGCTGAGGCGGATTTCTCGACTACGAGCCGATCGTTTATTAAAACAACTTCTTTAGTTGAGCCCTTAATCTAGCAGCAACTCAGCTTTGCCGAGTTACTGCCAGTAAGTTAAGTTGATTAGCTAGGGAAGGAGAAGTTCACCCCTTCGCGAACTGAAGATGAAGGCCAACGTTGAGTAATGGTTTTACGTTTGGTGTAAAAGCGTACCGCATCTGGTCCATAGGCATGTAAATCACCGAATAGTGAGCGTTTCCAGCCCCCAAAGCTGTGATAAGCCACTGGCACTGGTAGTGGAACGTTAATTCCCACCATACCTACTAAGATATGATCTGAGAAATAGCGAGCCGCTTCACCGTCACGAGTATAAATACAAGTACCATTGCCGTATTCATGGTCGTTAATCAATTGCATGGCTTGTTCCATGGTCTCGACTCTAACCACACATAATACAGGACCAAAAATCTCTTCTTGGTAAGCCTTCATTGCTGGGGTCACTTGGTCGATCAAGGTTCCACCCACATAGAAGCCATTCGGATAACCAGCTACATCGGGTTGGCGTCCATCTACTACTACTGTCGCGCCATCTTGCTCTGCGCTGCTAATATACATTTCTACTTTATCGCGTTGCTCTGCGGTAATCAGCGGGCCAAAGTCGTTGGCTGGGTCGTTATAGGCTCCTACTTTTAAGCCTGCCATTGCCGAACTAAGACCAGCGACGAGTTTGTCTGCGACTTCGTCACCCACTGCTACTGCCACAGAAAGCGCCATACAGCGTTCGCCAGAAGAGCCAAAGGCAGCACCGAGTAAAGAGTTAACTGCATTATCTAAGTCAGCATCGGGCATAACGATGGCGTGGTTTTTGGCGCCGCCAAGTGCTTGACAACGCTTGCCGTTGGCGGTGGCGGTGCTGTAAATGTATTCGGCGATGGGCGTTGAACCAACAAAACTCACTGCGGCGACTCGAGGGTCTGTTAGTAGGGTGTCTACGGCTTCTTTATCACCGTTCACCACGTTAAATACACCAGCAGGAAGGCCGGCTTGATGTAACAACTCGGCGATGAACATAGTAACCGAGGGATCACGCTCCGAAGGTTTAAGCACGAAGGTATTGCCGCAGACTAGCGCCATCGGGAACATCCACATTGGTACCATCATCGGGAAGTTAAACGGGGTAATCCCTGCTACCACGCCGAGTGCTTGAAATTCACTCCATGAGTCAATCCCTGGACCTACATTGCGTGAATGCTCGCCTTTGAGTAGTTCTGGTGCGCCGCAAGCGTACTCTACACACTCAATGCCACGCGTTAATTCGCCTTTAGCATCGGCAGCGGTTTTACCGTGCTCCATACCCACTAGCTCACAAATTTTGTCGGCATGCTCTTCTAATAGGGTTTTATAGCGGTACATTACTTGAGCGCGTTTGGCGACTGGAGTATTACGCCATTCGGGAAACGCAGCCTGCGCACAAGCGATGGCTTGCTCTACGGTTGCTTTAGGCGCTAAAGCGACTTGTCTAGCGACTTCGCCGGTAGAGGGGTTGTATACATCTTGCAGTCGTGTGTGTTCGGTAGTGGTTTCGCCGTTAATTAGGTGACCAATGATAGACATGAATAATTCCTCGTAATTAAGCTTGCTTAGCTAAGTTTTGAATGGTGTCGCCTAGGGCGTTGAATAAACTATCAATTTCTTCTTTTGTTACGGTAAAGGGTGGAGCGATTTGAATGGTATCGCCGCCATAACGTACATAAAAACCTTGTTGCCACATGGCTTGGGCTATTTGATAGGGGCGTAGGCCCGGTTCATTTGGTGCATGGGCAATGCTTAAGCCTACCGCCAGCCCCATGTTGCGTACATCGTTTACCAGTTCCAAAGAACCCAGCTGATGGGCGGCATGCTCAAGTACCGGAGCCATTTCACGAACTCGTTCAAAGCTATTCTCTTGGCTGAGTAAGTCTAGTGAAGCAAGACCTGCGGCACAGGCGATGGGGTGAGCCGAATAAGTATATCCATGGGGGATTTCCAACATGTAGTCGGGACCGCCTTGCTCCATAAACAGATCGTAAATTTCTTGCTTACAAGCTACCGCACCCATGGGAATCACCCCGTTGGTTAATTGCTTGGCCATGTTGAGCATGTCGGGAGTCACTCCTAGCGCCTCTGCACCAGTTTTGTAACCTAGGCGGCCGAAGGCACAAATCACTTCATCAAAAATCAATAGAATGTCATGTTGGTCGCAAATCTCGCGTAGGCGCTGTAGGTAGCCCACTGGTGGCGGAATCACCCCAGCGCTGCCAGACATCGGTTCAACAATGACCGCGGCGATGGTGGATGCGTCATGAATAGCGATTTGATCGAGTAGGTCGTTGGCCAGTTCTGCTCCGCTTTGTGGCTGTCCTTTGCAGAATTGATTTTCTGGCAACATGGTGTGGCGTAGGTGGCCAACCTCAATACTACTGCCAAATAGCGCGCGGTTGGGGGCGATGCCGCCTACCGCTAAGCCGCCGTAGTTAACACCGTGGTAGCCCTTACCGCGGCCAATCAGTTTGGTTTTTCCTGCTTGGCCTTTTTTACGCCAGTAGGCGCGGGCAATTTTTAATGAGGTATCGGCCGATTCAGAACCTGAACCGGTGAAGAAAATGCGGTTTAAGCCCTGTGGCATAAACTCGGTGATTTTTTCTGCCAGTTTGAAAGAACCTGGGTGGCCAAACTGAAATGCAGGAGAGTAATCGAGTTGACTAGCCTGTTTGCTAATGGCATCTACAATTTCTTGGCGGCCATGGCCGAGGCCACAAGTCCATAAGCCGGATAAGCCATCAAATATTTTTCGGCCATCGGCATCGAAATAATAGTTACCCTTGGCATGCGTGATGATGCGTGGGTCGCGTTTAAATTGTCTATTTCCTGTATAAGCCATCCAGTGGCTGTCTAGTTGCCGTTGGGTTAGTCCCATTTGCTGCAATGTAGCCATTTGCTTCTCCTAGCAAAGCGATTCCAAGAGCCTAGATTAGCGCTGGTTTTAAGGTGTATAAATGTGTATCTTTGAATTCAAAGTTTCATAAAGGTGAAACATTAATGAAGAAGATCCTCGGTCAATTAAGTGATGTAGACCTGCGCTTGCTTAAGGTCTTTCGGGTGGTGGCCGAATGCGGCGGTATTTCCGCTGCAGAGGTAGAGCTTAATATTGGTCGCTCTACGATTAGCCGCCACATTAAAGATTTAGAGATCCGTCTGGGAGTGACGTTGTGTCAGCGAGGCCGTGCTGGTTTTGTCTTAAGCTCGGAAGGTCAGCATGTCTATCAGTCGAGCTTGCGGCTAATGGGAGCTTTGGATGAATTCCGAGCCGACGTACAAAGCTTGCATCGCGAAATGAGCGGCAACTTAGCAATTGCTTTGTTCGATAAAACGGTAACCAACCAGCACGCCAAAATTTCTCAGGCCTTACAGCTGTTTGATCAACGTGCGCCCAAGGTGAGTTTAGATTTATATGTAGAAACCCTATCGGTCATAGAAAGCGGGGTAATTGAAGGCCGCTTTCATTTAGGCGTGGTTCCGGGACAAAGGCAATCGGCGAGTTTACTTTACCAACCTCTATTTAATGAAAAAATGGCTCTGTATTGCGGCTATCATCATCCGCTATTTAAGCGCGCCGACATTACCATTAGCGCTGAAGAGATTGTGGCCCAGAAGTATGCCGGTTTAGGTCACCATTCGCCCAATATGGATACGTCGCAGCAAAAAGGCTTTGTCCGTCATGCAACTGCTTACGATCAAGAGGCGATTGCTACCTTATTGCTGTCTGGCGCCTATTTGGCTTTTCTTCCGGAGCACTACGCGCGCAGTTTTGTGGAACATGGGCTGATTCGACCTATTGGGGGAGAAGAGTTTAGTTACCTTTGTCCATTCTTGGCGGTGACGCGTGCCTCTCCTAAACCCTCGCGCATTTTAGCGTGTTTTCTGGATTGTTTGGTCGAGGCCCATCAAGTTAGCTAAGGCGTTGATTAAGCCATAGACTGAGCGCTTTAATCTGACTCAAGCTAATGGTATGAGCCATCGTGAAGCTTTCAAACTCGGTGTGATAGCCCAAAGCCTTCAGTTGTTCTGCTGCTTGTTGGCCTAAGCTTGGGGCCACCACGTCATCTTGCTGGCCGTGTTGGATTAATATCGGGGTATTGAGCTGCCATGGCTGCTTAGGAAGGCTTTGCGGCAGCAAGTAGGTCGACATACACACTAAGCCGCCTAGCGGCTTAGTGGTGTTTAGGGCGCAATGGTAAGCGACTGCGCCACCTTGGGAGAAACCCATCAGAATGATGTTTTCGCTGGCGATGCCTTGAGCCATTTGTTGCTCCACTAGTTGCGAGACTTGCGCGCTCACTTGGTTTAAGTGTTGTAAGTTGATTTGTCGCTGCGGAGAAAAGGCCAGAATGTCGTACCAAGCCGGCATAAAATAGCCGCCGTTAGCGCTGACCGGGCGCTCTGGCGCCGAGGGAAAAATAAAGCGTACTGTTGCATGCTGATTCAGCTTGAGTTGTTTGGCTAAGGGCAATAAATCTTCCGCTCCAGCACCTAAGCCATGTAAGCAAATAATACAATAGCGAGCAGGGCTTTCGGGTTCTACGCAGATTGCGCTAAGTGCCGACATGGATAATCCTTTACTGAGTGAGTGTCTTCTAGTTAAGCTGTGCCACCAAATGGCTAACAGCATTGTAGGTCAATGTTGCGGAGAGACAAGCATGCAAGAATTAATTGATGAAATCAGGGCGGCGGATCAGTCGGGAAATTATCCGAGTGAGTTGCCAACAGAGAGTCAACTCGTTGAAGTTGAAGAAATTATTTTAATACCCATGCCTAGTGATTTACGCGCTTTCCAGCTTACCGTTAGTAATGTTATCTATGGTAGCTTAGAGCCGGTGACGATTAGCGACCCTTATCTGCATACCTATTTACCAGACGTGGCTGCTACCGCTTGGAACCTAGGCCTGCCCCGAGAGTTTATTCCCATTTGCCAAAATGGTGACAGTTTCTATTTTATTAGCCAAGAAGGTGAAGTGGGTTATTGGCAGGGCCAAGAAGAGCTCGTGCCAGAATGGGATAGTATTTGGGACTGGGCCATGGAAGTATGGATGCAAAGTTAGTCTTATGACTCAGGCTGACTATTTGGCCAAGTTTTGGATGGTGATTGCGCATATTCCAGAAGGTAAGGTGGCAACCTATGGTGATATAGCGGCGATGGCGGGTTATCCACGCATGGCACGAGCCGTAGGACGTTGTTTAAAAAACTTACCCGAAGATAGCAACTTGCCTTGGCACCGAGTGATTAATGCCAAGGGCATGTTATCGTTTCCCTTAGATTCAGCAAAGTATTGCCAGCAACGGCAATTGCTGGAGTCTGAAGGTGTGCTATTTCAGCAGCATAAAATTGCTTTGGCCCGCCATCGCTGGCGGGGTTAAGCGCTATTTTAGGTACTTATCTAGCAAATCACGTTGTTGGTTCGCTGCTAAATCGTTGAGGTAGTGGGTTAAACTACGTACCAACAAGGATTTAGATAGGCCGGTTTGTTGCTTTATTTGCTCCAGCTCGTTAATCACTTGCTGGTTTAAGCTAAACGTGGCGTTTTTGGCTTTTACTGTTTGGGCTTGGCGACTCTGTTTTAGCGGAAGCTGCACTACATTTTGGTAGCCATTAGCATACAGCTCTGCTTGCTCAATGAAGCTATCCACATCGCATAATGGCTTGGGTTTAGAAGCCTGAGGCTTTTTCTTGAGATCGTGTAATGCCATGATCTGCCGCTCCTTGCTCACATACGATAAATTCTTCAGCAATATTGCGAATTTCCTGAGCCGCTTTTCCATCGGGTTCTAGTTCTAACACGGTATAGCCGCGTTCTTCACTGTCATCATAGATATTGCGGTTAAAAGTAATCGCATCGAGAACCGACAGTCCGTAGGTGGCACAGACTTCTTTAGCTTCTCCAATGCGTTTGTATTGGTTGGGTAGTGAGGGACACTGGGTCAGCACCACCGCTTCTTTTAAATGAAAGTTCACCGCTTTACAGGTATTCACCAATTCTTCCAGATGCGGCAGTGTTTTCATGTCACGGCGTTTGGGTCGTAAAGGAATTAATGCGTGAGTGGCCACCGCCATGGTAGAACGCAGTGCTTTACTATCTTGTCCGCCGCAGTCAACCACCACAAAATCGAAACGGTTTTGTAAGCTGAGTAGGTCGTTACGAATATTGCCGTAGAGCTGTACACAATTGATGGGCGGAAGCTCTTCTTGTTCGTTGCGGGCTTGCACCCAATCAGAACTAGTACGCTGGGGATCACAATCCACCAACAAAACTTCAGTATTGAAATGTTGTTTTAAATACACCGCAAGATTTTGCGCCAAGCAGCTTTTACCACTGCCTCCTTTTTCACCACCAACGAGAAGTATCATGGCTAGGTCCTTTTTCTGGTCTTTTAGTAAGCATTTGTCTATATCAACGATTATATTTTTTTATGTTGACCTGATGAGCTTAGGTTAAAAGTTGTTCAAGGCAATAGTGTTAGCTGATAAGAACAATTTTATCTGGC
>NZ_JBNKPP010000226.1:0-22438 GCF_050295395.1 Agarivorans sp. | reverse complement strand
CCCACCACTCTCTCGTTTTAAAGTAAGCATATAGCAGCGGGTTGTTAGCTCAGTTGGTAGAGCAGTTGACTTTTAATCAATTGGTCGAAGGTTCAAATCCTTCACAACCCACCACTGTTATTGCTATCTCCTATGGGTTGTTAGCTCAGTTGGTAGAGCAGTTGACTTTTAATCAATTGGTCGAAGGTTCAAATCCTTCACAACCCACCAATTCTTCGTATTACCTGCATCGCTTCGGCTAATTCTTTAGTTCAATAACTGCCATTACACAGTTTGGCGGTGTATAATGCTCGAACGACTTTTTTCCCCAGACTTAGTTATGCAACAGCACGAATATTTTAACGAATCAATTTACCCATTTCCGGCTAAACCTGCGCCACTGGATGAACAACAGCGAGCAGCTTACAAGCAACGTATCAAGCAGTTACTTGTAGAGAAAGATGCTGTATTAGTTGCGCATTACTATACCGATCCGGTGATCCAAGCTTTGGCCGAAGAAACCGGTGGCTGTGTGGCTGATTCTTTAGAAATGGCTCGTTTTGGTAATAATCACCCGGCTAAAACCCTACTAGTAGCTGGAGTTCGGTTTATGGGTGAAACCGCTAAAATATTAACCCCCGAGAAAAAGGTGATTATGCCTACTCTAGAGGCGACTTGTTCTTTAGATTTAGGCTGTCCAGAGCAAGAGTTTGCAGAGTTTTGCGACCAACACCCAGAGCATACTGTAGTGGTTTACGCCAATACTTCTGCCGCGGTTAAAGCGCGTGCCGATTGGGTGGTGACGTCTAGTATTGCGGTTGATGTGGTGGAGCATTTGGATGCGCAAGGGCATAAGATCATTTGGGCGCCAGACAAGCACTTAGGCAGTTACGTTGCTAAGCAAACCGGCGCAGAGATGCTGTTATGGCAGGGGGCGTGTATCGTACACGACGAGTTTAAAGCGAAGGCTTTGCGTCAACTTAAACAACAATATCCGGATGCCGCAATTTTGGTTCACCCCGAATCACCGGAAAGTGTGGTAGCCATGGCTGATGCGGTGGGTTCAACTAGTCAACTTATCGCTGCGGCGCAAACCTTGCCCAACAAGAAGCTGATTGTGGCGACCGACAAGGGCATTTTCTACAAAATGCAGCAAGCCTGCCCAGATAAAGAAATGATTGAGGCGCCAACCGGTGGAAATGGTGCGACTTGCCGCTCTTGCGCGCATTGCCCATGGATGGCCATGAATGGTTTGAAGGCGATAGAAGAAGCTCTCATTGATGCTACCGGTAAGGAAGTATTTGTCGATGAAGCTTTGATTGATAAAGCGTTGGTGCCGCTGAATAGAATGTTGGGTTTTGCTAAGAATAATCAGCTTAAAGTGAAAGGTAACGCTTAAATCTACTAAATTGCTTCGCTAAGCCAGTATATTATTACTGGCTTTTTTGTATTTGCAGATAATTAAGCCTTAACTCTTTTATCAAACGTGGGACTTTGCTATAATCTTCGGGTTTTGTGCCAAGTAAACAGTAGAGAGATAAATGAGAGTTGAAACTGATATAAAGTTGGGTTTTAAAGACGTATTAATCAAACCTAAGCGCTCAACCTTGAAGAGCCGTTCTCAGGTTGTACTTGATCGGAAGTTTACCTTCAAGCATACCGGAAGTCAATGGGAAGGGGTTCCTGTTATTGCAGCAAATATGGATACGGTGGGAACGTTTGGTTTAGCCAAAGCTTTAGCTGAACACCGCATGATCACCGCGTTACACAAACACTACTCCATTGAGCAGTGGGCCGAGTTTCTTGGCGAAATGGCGCCAGAAAAAATCAAATACTTGATGGTCAGTTGTGGTACTTCTGATACGGATTTTGAAAAAACCAAACAAATTTTAGCGTTAAACGAAAACCTACAGTTTATCTGTGTTGACGTAGCAAACGGCTATTCAGAACACTTTGTTAGTTATGTACGTAAAATGCGTGAGACCTTTGCCGACAAAGTGATTGTTGCAGGTAACGTGGTAACTGGTGAAATGGTAGAAGAGCTTATCTTAAGCGGTGCTGATATCGTTAAAGTTGGCATTGGTCCTGGTAGCGTATGTACTACTCGCGTTAAAACAGGTGTAGGTTACCCACAGCTTTCTGCAATTATCGAATGTGCCGATGCTGCCCATGGTTTGGGTGGTCAAATCGTCGGTGACGGTGGTTGTACTCAAGCGGGTGATGTGGCCAAAGCCTTTGGTGGTGGTGCAGACTTCGTTATGTTAGGTGGTATGTTTGCTGCTCACCATGAAAATGGTGGCGAGATTGTTGAACAAGATGGCCAGAAGTTTATGAAGTTCTACGGTATGAGTTCGCAAACAGCTATGGATAAACACACTGGTGGCGTAGCCGAATACCGTGCCTCTGAAGGTAAAACTGTGTTATTGCCTTACAAAGGCAGTGTACAACTAACCATTCAAGACATACTCGGTGGGGTTCGTTCAGCTTGTACTTATGTTGGTGCATCTGAGCTTAAAGAGCTGACTAAGCGCACGACCTTTGTTCGCGTTCAGGAACAAGAAAACCAAGTGTTTGGTATTACAAAAGTTTAATTAGATTAGTGTCGGTTAGACTTGGCATAGTGCCTGTCGTAACCTCACGGTTCTGCACTGGTTGAGCCTGTTTGGCTTAACCAATGACCTCATTATTGGCCATTGCTTAACTGCGATGGCCATTTTTGTTTAAATCCCCCTTGTCTGTACGTTAACTTGCATATTCTATTGATTTAACGGATTTTTAGATTCTCGGGTGCTTGGTTGAGCGCGTTTAATTAAGCCACGTAGAATCGAGCAATAATCAGAGCTTATTTGGCAAGAGTTAAATAGTGTTGCTACCTATACTGATACCACGAGGATGCTAAATCCGTATTCAATACTTCTGCACTAGAAAAAGGTAAACTTTTATGAAAACAGTTGGTTATGCAGCTCATTCGGAAAATACAGAACTGGCTCCTTATCATTTTGAACGTCGCGAGTTACGTCCAAATGATGTGGCTATCGAAATTAGTTATTGTGGTGTTTGCCACTCAGATCTTCATACTGTAAATGGGGATTGGGGGCCACAGCCTTACCCCTTGGTTCCTGGCCATGAAATTGTAGGTATTGTTAGCGCGGTCGGTAGCGACGCAAGTAAATATAATATTGGCGATAAAGTGGCCGTTGGCTGTATGGTCGACAGCTGTCAAGAGTGTGATCACTGCCATGATGGCGAAGAACAATATTGTCGTAATGGCATGACTCCCACTTACGGTGTACCAGATAGACTGAATGGCGACATTACTCAAGGTGGGTACTCTAAACATATTGTGGTTCGGGAAGAATTTGTGTTGAGAATTCCTGATAATTTAGATATGTCGCGTGCGGCTCCTATTTTATGTGCAGGTATCACTACTTATTCGCCACTGCGTACATGGCAAATATCCAAAGGCTCTAGAGTGGGGGTTATCGGTCTAGGTGGCTTGGGTCATATGGCGGTTAAACTTGCCGTTGCTATGGGAGCCGAAGTTACAGTGATTAGCCGTTCTAACAATAAAGACACGCAAGCCAAAGAAATTGGCGCTAAAGGCATTTTGGTCTCGAGTGACCAACAAGCAATGCAGCACGCGGCCTCTTCGCTTGACTTAATCATAGATACCGTTCCGGTTAAGCACGATATTAATATCTATGTGCCGCTACTTGATCTAGATGGTACCCTAACCATCGTTGGCCAAATCGGCCCACTAGAAGAACCAATGACTTTGCCCTTGGTATTAGGTCGCCGCCGTGTTGCGGGGTCTTTAATCGGTGGCATTGCTGAAACGCAGGAGCTACTGGAGTTTTGTGCCGAACATCAACTATACCCAGAGTGCGAAACCATTAAGATGGAACAAATTAACGATGCGTTTAAGCAGTTAGCCACAGGTGATTTAGCTCACCGCTTTGTGATTGATATGACCGCTTTTGAAGCTTAATGGTTTTTGGATTTAGTGATTAATGAAGAGCAAAAGCAGCCTTGAGCTGCTTTTCTTTTTTTTAGCTAAATTGGGGCTTGGTTAAACTATCCGGTAATAGCCGCTTCCTTTGATTGGCGCAGGGCTTTGATGTCTTTTAACGGTGGAGCGCCAAATAAGCGGCTGTATTCGCGACTAAACTGAGAAGGACTTTCATAACCTACTTTGAAAGTAGTGGACATGGCATCTAAGTTTTCGGTAAGCATTAAACGTCGAGCTTCATTTAAACGTAGTTTCTTTTGAAATTGCAGCGGTGTCATTGAAGTTACTGAGCGAAAGTGGGAGTAAAAGGCGGATTTGCTCATACCACAGTTTGATGCGAGTTCGCCTACACTTAAAGGCTTAACAAAGTTATGCTTTAACCAATTAATCGCCTTGGATATTTGTTGGCTATGATTCCCAGAGGTGACGATTTGATAAAGCCTAGGGCCTTGTTCGCTATTCAATAAGCGGTAGAAAATTTCCCGCTTAATAATGGGCGCCATAATTTTTATACTGTCTGGTTCGCTTTGTAATGCAATTAAGCGGCTAAAAGCATCAACTAAGCTCGGTGTGAGCTCGCTAGTGGCAATCCCTTTATGAGCCTCTTTACTCGGAGTAAATGAAAGCTCGCTATCGACTATTAATTGCGAAATTTCCGGTAAATCTAAGCGCAGAATCACTCCTAAATAGGGTGCATCTTCGCTGGCTTCTACGATATTAGCGATAATGGGTAGTTCCACAGACGATATGAGCAAATGGTTAGCATCGTAAACAAAGCTGTCTTCGCCAAGAATAACCCGTTTTTTACCTTGAGCTACCAGGCAGATGCTAGGTTGGAGTGTATAACTGGTTGGCGCGGTAGGATAGGGGTAACGGCTAAAACTCAAACCGGGAATATCGGTATCAAACAGATTTACATCGCCAGTAAATAGGTTGATTAGCCCAGCCACTTCAGTTATGGAAAGGGGCTTTCTGCACAAGTGACTACTCATTACATCTCCTACTTCATCGGGCATTAACAATTTCCGAAACCAAGCCTGCTTATAGCATATCAATCCAAAAAACTGTATTTTTTGCTGTTTGGATTTTGCTGTTTGCGTACTAGGGGATTGACAGAGCTTGGGTTTTAACTATTAAATAACAAGTTGTTAGATTAATGACCCATTTTAGAGGGGGAGCTTCTGAGTTGCCCTTATTGTGAATTTACCGGGTATTTAATAAACACAATTGTACTTTTAGACAATTAAACATAGGGCATGCATTGTTGTGGCGTTCCGCCGATAACGCTATGCCCCGTCAGGTAAATAGCGTCTAATTTGTACTGGTGCAGCTGCTAATGGTTTGGCATAACTGATGGGTTTCACCAGGAGCAACACATTGCGCTTGTTGGGTTATCGCGGTTTCGATACAAATAAAGTTATCGGCACTACTAACATCGGGCATTTCTGCCGCTAAGGCGCTACCTGGGTTCCACACCACCACGCTGTCGTGTCCTTGGTGGCTCACTTCAACTTGTTTATCTGCATCGCTCATAACGCTGGTATCATCTGCTTGCAAATAAATGCGGTCAGTTTCTTTGGTGAGTTGAAAATCTCCACTAACTTGGGTAATCACGCCTGCGACTGAGTCGAAATATTGTTGACCAAGTGATCGGATGTGTAATTTTTTTACATCTGTTATGAAATATGAGTGCAGAGCACCGGTGTAGTAGAACGGCTCGCTTGAATGGTTGTGGGTGCTTAATTGAATATGGGCATTTTGGCTCAGGGTAAACTGGCATTGCAATTCAATTCCTGGAATCGAATCAGGGATTAATTTGAAGTCTAGGCAGCATTCATCGGCGGTGGTGTTTACGTTAGCTAACTGCCAGGTAGCAGTTCTAGCTAGGCCATGTTTAGGAAAGGGGCTGTCTCCTACGTTGGCAAAGCGTGGCCAGCAAATGGGCACTCCACCACGAATCGCCACCGATGGGCTAAATTGACTATCATCACTCAGCCAGAGTAGTTCGTGTCCGTGACTTGGGCGATAGCTGATCAAGTGGGCGCCTTGCTCTGCGATGAGCGCTTTTACTTTGGGGTGGTCTATCCAATAAAACACCATTCCTTGCTGGTTTTGGGTTTCAAATACCGCATTATCTAATTGCTTGACTACTGTTAGCTGGAGTTTTTCCAAAATCATAAATTTCACCTATAAAAAAAGCGACCCGAAGGTCGCCTTATCAGTTTAGCCTAAGCTACATGTCTTATTTAGAGATGTGAGCGATTAGGTCTAGAACTTTATTTGAGTAACCGATTTCGTTGTCGTACCAAGATACAACTTTAACGAATTTGTCGGTTAGAGCAACACCAGCTTTAGCGTCGAATACAGAAGTGTTAACTTCACCAACGAAGTCGTTAGAAACAACTTGGTCTTCAGTGTAGCCAAGAACGCCAGCCATTTCGCCTTCAGAAGCGGCTTTCATTGCTGCACAAATTTCTTCGTAAGTAGCGGCTTCTTTTAGGTTAACAGTTAAATCAACTACAGATACGTCTGGAGTAGGTACGCGGAAAGCCATACCAGTTAGTTTGCCGTTAAGTTCTGGAAGAACAACGCCTACAGCCTTAGCTGCACCAGTAGAAGAAGGAATGATGTTTTGACCAGCACCACGGCCACCGCGCCAGTCTTTCATTGAAGGACCGTCAACAGTTTTTTGAGTAGCAGTAGTTGCGTGAACAGTAGTCATAAGACCAGATTCGATGCCCCACTTGTCGTTTAGTACTTTAGCGATAGGAGCAAGACAGTTAGTAGTACAAGAAGCGTTAGAAACGATTTCTTGACCAGCGTAAGTGTCGTGGTTAACGCCCATAACGAACATAGGAGTAGCGTCTTTAGAAGGACCAGTTAGAACTACTTTTTTCGCACCAGCAGTGATGTGTTGACGAGCAGTTTCGTCTGTTAGGAAGATACCAGTTGCTTCAGCAACTACATCAACACCAATTTCGTCCCATTTTAGTTCTTCAGGGTTACGTACAGCAGTTACACGAACAGTTTTGCCGTTTACTACTAAGTTACCGTCAACAACTTCTACGCTACCGTTGAAACGACCGTGAGTTGAATCGTACTTAAGCATGTAAGCCATGTACTCAACGTCGATTAAGTCGTTGATGCCCACAACTTCGATGTCGCTGCGCTCAACAGAAGCACGGAATACGAAACGTCCAATACGGCCAAAACCGTTAATACCAACTTTAATTGTCATAGTGATACCTAATGTTTCCAAGTGTTAACAGATGTAGAATTTGGTTGTAAACTTACAACATTTTTAAAATAGTTCAAGTTGAATCCGCAATTAATTTGCGCGACATCAATTAATGGTTTAAAAACGAACAAGCTCACAAATTGCAGTGAGAAGTATTAGCGTAGATATAAAAAAAAACAATCAATATCAGGAAATCTCAGATAAAATTATTTTAGTGAAATTTGTGCTAGATCGATAAATCGAACGTTAGGATGAGTACAATACACGCGCTAAAAAAACAATAATTAGTCATATAAAAGCAATAACTCGGGAAATGTTATGTCAGATCAAATCATTGAACAGCTGGTTAAGCTTCGCGGCATTGAAACCAGTTACGTAGATGCTTGGGGAAATCCGGCGCAAGTCGTACCTGAAAGCAAAGCGAAATTACTAAAAGCGCTAGGTTACCCTGTAGATGATGCAGAGCAATTAGCCAAGCGTTATGAAGAAGACGTATTAAATTATTGGCAATCGGTTATGCCAGTAGTGAAAGTAGTGCGTGTTGCTTCTGAATATCCATTAGAGATCCGTGTTCCAATCGAGTTAGCCAATAAAGAATTTACTTGGACGCTAAAAACAGAACAGGGTGAGGCCTTTAAAGGGCAAATTACGCCTGTTGATGGTGAACTTATTGAAGCGCATGTTATTCATGAGACTGAATATCAGGCGTACATTGTTAATTTAGCGATTGAACTTCCTATTGGCTACCATGAGTTATCGCTTAGCCTTAAAGGTGGTCGTAAGGTTCTTGCTGAGACGCGTTACATTGTTGCGCCCAAAGCGGCTTACATCCAGCCCCAAATTGCTAATGGCAAAAAAGTATGGGGTCCTAGTGTCCAATTATACTGCCTGCGTAGTGAAACCAATTGGGGTGTTGGTGATTTTTCTGACTTAAAAGTGTTGGTTAAGAATATTGCAGAAAAAGGTGGTGATTTCGTAGGTTTAAACCCCATTCATTCGCTTTATCCTGCTAACCCAGAAGCGGCTAGCCCCTACAGCCCTTCTTCTCGTCGATGGTTAAACATCATTTATATTGACGTGGAAGCCATTGCAGAATTCCAAGAATCAGAAGCGGCTGCGTTGGTAGCAAGTCCTGCTTTCCAGAATCGCTTAGAGCAATTACGCGGTAGTGAATGTGTGGATTACTCTGGCGTTACTAACGCGAAGCTAGAAGCGCTAAAATTAGTATTTAAGCAATTCCAAACCATTCAAAAAGGCCGTAGCAAACGCGCCAATGCATTCCGTAGTTTCGTTAAGGAAGGCGGCGAAAGCTTAGCTGCACAAGCAACCTATGATGCTTTGCAAGCGCATCTTTATGACACCATCGGTAACGCGTGGGGTTGGCCTGCATGGCCTGATGAGTACAAAGAGTACCACTTACCTGCCGTGGCTGAATGGGTAAAAGCTAATAACGATGCAGTCGATTTTTACTTATGGCTCCAATGGGTTGCAGACGAGCAGTTAGCAGCAGTTGACGCTGTTGCTAAAGAGTCTGGCATGGTAATGGGCCTTTACCGTGACTTAGCGGTAGGTGTGAGTGAGGGTAGTGTAGAGATTTGGGCGAATGGAGAATTATATTCTCTTGATGCCAGTGTTGGTGCTCCGCCAGATATTCTAGGTCCGCTAGGTCAAAAATGGGGCTTGCCTCCAATGGATCCTGCTGTATTAGAACAGCAACAATATCAACCTATGATTGATTTATTCCGTTCTAATATGCGTTCTTGTGGTTCATTACGTATTGACCATGCAATGGCCTTATTGCGTCTATGGTTGGTACCGGTAGAAGATTCGGCTGACAAAGGTGCTTACCTTTACTACCCAATTCAAGACTTGTTAGGTATTTTGGTATTAGAAAGTCATCGCAATAAATGTCTTATCATTGGTGAAGACTTAGGTACCGTTCCTGATGGTATTTTTGAAGTTTTACAAGAGAATGGTGTGCATTCTTACCGTATTTTCTTCTTCGAACAAGCGGAAGACGGCGGCTTTATTTCCCCAGCTCATTATCCAGAGCAAGCCATGTCTGCGGTAACTACTCATGATATGCCAACCCTACGCGGTTTCTGGCATTGTGATGATTTAGCCTTAGGCCGTGAATTGGGTATTTATCCAGATGAAGAAGTACTTCAAGGTTTGTACCGCGACCGTCATGAAAGCAAGCAAAAAATCCTAGATAGCCTACATGGCCACCAGAGCATTCCTGATTACATTTCTCATGATGTAAATTGGGTGGGTATGGATAAAGGTCTCAACTACGGTATTCAAGTACACATGGCCAAAGGTAGCTGTAATCTATTGTCTGTTCAGTTAGAAGACTGGATGGAAATGGATAAACCTGTGAACGTCCCTGGTACTTCTAGCGAGTACCCTAACTGGCGTCGTAAGTTGGCATGGAATCTAAGTGATTTATTTAATAATCACGATGTTCAGCACTTGATGTACTCGTTAACTGAAGCTCGGGCTAAAGTAAGCAAGTAATTTGCACGAAATTTAAACAAGCGTTCTTCGGAGCGCTTTTTTTTTGTGTATGAAAATGTTTTCTATCTCACTTTAATTCGTATTTATTGAGAAAAGCGACCGCAGTTGCGCTAACCTAAGCAGTATTGACCAAACCCTCTTATTCTCAGGACGTTAAGGTAAGTACATAATGAAACGATCTTTGTCTTCACCGGTTTCCGCACTCGTAAAAAAACTATCCAGTGTGCGCCTCAGTGAACCCTTTAATGTATTAGGTTTAATTAGTAAGACCAATAAAAAAGGTTTGGTTTTACGCTCTTGGCAGCCAGACGCTAAAGCGGTCTCGGTGCTGTCATTAAGTGGTGAATTGATAGGGGAGATGGGGCAAGTATCGCCGCAAGGTTTGTTTGAATTATCACTAGATAGCGAGCAGCGATTTAGTTACCAGTTGGAAGTCGATTACGGCGACGCTAAACATACTGTTATCGATCCTTACCAATTTCACGAACAAGCCTATGAAGGCTTGGCGACTATGTCTCATGCGCCGCAACATCTTTATCAAGTTTTAGGTGCGCAAGTAAAAACTATCGAAGTAGATGGTCACAGTGTTAGCGGTGTGCGTTTCGCTGTGTATGCGCCTAGTGCTATGAGTGTCAGCTTGATTGGTGAGTTTAACTACTGGGATGGGCGTCGCTTACCAATGCAGCGCTCTTTGGATGGTCATTGGGTATTATTTGTTCCTGGTCTTGAGGCGGGTACTAAATACAAATACGAACTTAAAGATAGCCAAGGCCATAGTTTGCCACATAAAACTGACCCGGTTGGTTTTTGCGCCGAGCAGTATCCTTCGTTTGCCTCAGTAGTATGGGATCACCAACAATATCAATGGCATGACCAAGATTGGATCGAGTCACAAAAAACCGATAAACGTTTGCAGCCAATGAGCATCTACGAGGTGCATTTGGGCTCGTGGCGCCGCAAATTAGAAGCCAACAAGGCCAGTTATTTGAGCTATCGCGAGTTGGCCATTGAGTTGGTCGATTACGTGAAAGAGATGGGCTATACCCATATCGAAGTGCTGCCGATTTCTGAATATCCCTTCGATGGCTCATGGGGTTATCAACCGATTGGCTTGTTTGCGCCAACCAGCCGTTTTGGTAATCCCGATGACTTTAAATTCTTGGTTGACCAGTGTCACCAGAATGGCATTGGTGTGATTGTAGACTGGGTACCGGCTCACTTCCCCAGTGATTCACATGGTTTAGCCCGTTTCGATGGCACCCATTTGTACGAATATGAAGATCCTCGTCGTGGTTGGCACAACGATTGGAATTCCTATATCTACGATTTCGGTCGCGATACAGTAAGACAATTTTTAGTCGCCAGCGCCTTAATATGGTTAGATAAGTTCCATGTAGATGGTTTACGTGTGGATGCTGTTGCCTCGATGCTTTACTGGGATTACTCTCGTAACGACGGGGAATGGATCCCTAACGTTGATGGCGGTAACCAAAACTACGAAGCAATTAGCTTATTAAAGTGGTTTAATGAAGAGGTTTACCGTCAATACCCTCATGCTATGACTATTGCCGAAGAGTCCACTGCCTTCGCTGGCGTGTCTCGTCCTACCTATACCGGTGGTCTAGGCTTTGGTTTCAAATGGAATATGGGATGGATGCATGATTCGTTAACTTATATGCAAAAAGATCCTGCTTTCCGTAAATATCACCATAATGAAATTACCTTTGCTATGGTATACAACTACGATGAAAATTTTGTATTGCCAATTTCTCATGATGAAGTGGTGCATGGTAAAGGCTCGCTATTAGGTAAAATGCCGGGTGATGAATGGCAACAAGCGGCAAACTTACGTGCCTATACGGCTTTCATGTATGCTCATCCTGGCAAGAAGCTTAACTTCATGGGCAACGAAATAGCTCAAGCCAGTGAATGGAATCACGACGCCAGTTTAGAATGGGATGTATTAAAATATCCCAAACACAAAGGGCAACAAGAACTGGTTAAGCAGCTGAATAAGGTTTATAGAAACCATCCTGCGATGTTTGAAGGTGACTATGATACAGACGGTTTCGAATGGATAGATCATAACGACTGGGAAAAAAGCATTTTAGTTTTTCAACGTAATGCCTTAAATAGTCAACAAAAAATGATCGTGGTATGTAACTTCACTCCGGTTCCTCGTGATCAGTATCGCTTGGCAGTGCCTGAGGCTGGACATTATCGGGTGATTTTAAATACTGATTCGGAGATGTACTGGGGCAGTAATTATGATGCCGGTATCGAGTTCCAGTCCGAAGCAGTAGCAAGCCATGGGCGTGAAAACTCAGTGATATTAAACTTGCCACCCCTTTCAACTTTGTATTTAATCAAGGTAGATTAGTTTACAGTTGATAAGCCCCCGCTTCGGCGGGGGAGATAGGGTAGCCATGTCTATAAGAAGTCAGTTAACACCTTTACCCTTGAGTCTTGGAAAATTTCAAGTTTCCCCAGGGCAGGATTATCCACTGGGTGCCACCTTAGATGCTCAGGGATGTAATTTCGCAATCCACGCTGGCGATGCCAAATACATAGAATTATGTTTGTTCGATGAGCAAGAAAACGAGGTTGCTCGCTTAGTTTTACCCGGTAAACAAGGCGGCATTCGTTATGGCTATGTGCATGGTATAAAAGCCAAGCAACTCTATGCTTATCGGGTATTCGGCGCTTTTCAGCCCGAGCATGGTTATTGGTATGACCCAAGAAAGCTAATATTAGACCCTTACGCTAAGGCGTTATCTCGACCATTAATTTGGGATGCCAAAGCTTATCAAGAAGATGATGCTAGCCTTATTCCCAAATGTGTCGTGACTAATGACGAGTTTGATTGGCAGGGGGTAGCTAAGCCGAATATAAACCGCCAAGACATGATTTTGTACGAAACCCATGTGCGTGGTTTTAGCCAATTGAACGAGAAAGTATCAGCCGCCAATCGAGGTACTTATCTTGGTATGGTTGAACCGGACTGTATTGATCACCTAAAAGGTTTAGGCATTACCTCGGTACAGTTAATGCCCACTGCTGCGTTTATGTCAGAACCGCGCTTGAAAGGTCTGGGGTTAAGTAATTATTGGGGTTACAACCCGATTTTATTCATGGCCCCTGAGCCGCGTTATGCCAAACAGAATGCCCTCAATGAATTTAAGACCATGGTGCGCGAATTTCACCGCAATGGTATAGAAGTGATTTTGGATGTGGTATTTAACCATACTGCCGAAGCAGGTGCAGACGGGCCTACTTTGTGTTATCGAGGCCTAGACAATCGTTCTTATTACTTGTTTGAGAAAATTGGCGATAGCCCCGATTACCAACGTTATACCAATAATACTGGTTGTGGTAACAGCGTCAGCTTAGATAGCCCCACCAGCCTGCGCTTGGTATTAGATAGCTTGCGTTATTGGGTCGATGTAATGCAAATTGACGGTTTTCGTTTTGATCTAGCGGTGAGTTTAGGGCGGGAGAAAAACCAATATCGGCAACATGCCGCTTTCTTTAAAGCAATTGCCCAAGACCCTATCTTATCTCGCGCTAAGATGATTGCTGAACCTTGGGATATTGGTCCCTTTGGTTATCAGCTAGGTCATTTCCCAGAGCGCTGGATGGAGTGTAACGACCGGTTTCGTGATACTAGCAGGGCGTTTTGGAAAGGCGACCATGGTTTATTAGGTGAATTGGCTACGCGTATTATGGGCTCTAGAGATCTGTTTTTTGCGAGCCGCAGAAGTATTCATACCAGTGTCAATTACATCTGTTATCACGATGGTTTTACCTTAGATGATTTGGTTAGCTATGAGCAGCGTCATAACCATGCCAATGGCGAAGAAAATCGCGATGGTCATGGCCATAACTTGTCGGCTAACTATGGGATAGAAGGGCAGACCGACGATCCCGAAATCATGCGTTTGCGGCGCAAGCAAAAACGTAATTTGTTAGCCACCTTGATGTTATCACAAGGCATTCCGCATTTTTTGGGTGGTGATGAACTGAGCCGAACTCAGCAAGGTAATAACAACGCTTATTGTCAAAACAATAAGATGAGTTGGTTTAACTGGAAACTTAATCCTGAACAACAACTGTTTTTGCAGTTTTGCCAGCAGTTAATTGGCTTGCGTAAACGTTGCAGTGTATTTAATTACTTGCAGTTGGAGAACGACAGTTACGAGAAGTGCCACTCTCAATTACATGGCGTACGTTGGTATCGTACCGACGGCACGCACATGAAGCAGAGTGACTGGCATCAATCGCATGCTTGGGCAGTGGCGGTAGAGTTGAGAAGCCTAGGTAAAAACAAAGCACGTTGGTTGTGGATGATTAACGCCTGTACCCATGAGGTGGATTTCAACATAGCTGGGCCTGAAACCGGTTATCAGTGGACCCAGCAAATGGACACTGAATCTGATAAAGCCATCTTTGAAAAGCCACTTGCACAGCTCAACCATGTTAAACTAAAAGCCAAATCCATGGTTTTGTTAGAACAGACAGCGTTGTGAATAAAATAGTAAAAAGTGAACACGAGTGGCGTGAGTTGCTTTCAGATTTAGCCTTTGCCGTTACTAGAAAAGGCGCTACCGAGCGCCCCTTCAGCGGAACCTTGTTACATAATAATCAGCAGGGGACTTACCATTGCGTTTGCTGTAATCAAACCTTGTTTAGCTCACAGGCAAAGTTTGATGCCGGTTGTGGTTGGCCTAGTTTTGATAGAGCGGCCGAAAATAAAGCGGTAAAGTTTTTACGCGATACCAGCCATAACATGGAGCGAGTAGAGGTTCGCTGTAGCCGCTGTGATGCCCACCTCGGCCACGTATTTAATGACGGCCCCACCGATACTAAAGAGCGCTTTTGTATAAACTCCGCCGCATTAGATTTTACTGCAGAAGATAATGATTCTCTCTAAAGCTGGTATTGACGTTCTTTTATTTGTTTAAAGATAACCTTAGCTTCTTCCTGTAAGTCTTCTAATTGGTCTTCATTTAACTGGAGAAGGTGTTTCAGTGAAGAGTAGTCTTGGGTGCTGTGGTCATCGAATAATGCCGACACCTGCGCCCAAATATAAGCTTGTCGAAAGTTTCTTAAAGCCATGTATTGCGAAGTAATGGCTTCTGGATACTTAGCCGGAATTTGCTGTTCTTGAGAAAAATACTTGAAGCTACTTTGCAATATATCAATGGTTTTTTGAGGGTTATTACCACTGTAGTAAATCGCTAAGGTCCATAGTAATTCTGGGCTATCCAATTTACCGGTGCCTTCAAGAGCCAAAAAGCGTTCTTTAGCGTCTTGGTCACGGTGCTGAGTCCAATGATACATGGCTAAGTAGGGATTGTTGGATTCACGGGTTTCTGCTTCTAAGCGAGCCAGTTCTTCTAATGAGGTGAGCATTCCTACCACGCGCTGGGTTTTTCTCGATTTATCGTATTTGGGTTCAATGGATGCTGCCAGCTCGATACACTGATTGTAAGCACGATAGTTTTTAATGAGGTGATATTTGTTTTCGTCACTCGCGTGATTTAACTCGTCAAAACGGGCAATAATCACATCTGCGCGCTCAGAGCGACACCAGCCATCCTGATTAAGGTCTTCACATAGTTCAGGGTTACTTTTACAAATGCTTTTAACGGTGCGGTTGCCAAAGCCTAAAAAATTTAAGGCTGAGTCACAGCCCGCTAGGGCCAATGGGAGCAGTAACACGAGGTAACGATGACTGGCGAATAACGAAGACAATTTTCTTCCTTGAATAAAAATGGGCGATATACAACTTACTCGAGAGATTAGCATAATTTATTCGACCTAAGCTGCAATAAATTAATCTGCTTGGCTTGATTGCTCAGTTTATAGCTTGGCAGTTGCAAAAAGCTTTGTTAGTGTTTTGCTAATATTATAGGAGTGATAAATGGATGTAGAAAAGTTGTTGGCGGCAATTACGCCAGAGATTTATCAAAACATGCTCAGTGCGGTAGAAACCGGACGGTGGCCAGATGGTAAATTGCTGAGTGATGCGCAACGTGATCATACTCAGCAATTAGTTATATTGTACCAAGCCAAGCATAACCATCAGCCTCAGCACTTTACTGTTGGGACTGACGGAGAGCTGGTGATGAAATCGAAACAAGAGTTAAAACGTCAATACCGTGACCAGCAAACCATTGTTAGCGTGCCACTAAACGAAAATAACTAAAGAGTAATTTCGCCGCGTAAATCTTGCTTAAGTAACTCACGGATCCGCTCGCTCGGTAGCGGTTTACTAAGCAAGTAATGGAGTTTGGCTAAGGCTGCTTCGGTGGTCATATCTCCGCCGCTGACTACGCCGGCTTTAGCTAACGCATTTCCTGTAGCGTAACCGCCCATATTCACCTTACCGGTTAGACATTGGCTTAAGTTTAATACGATGATGCCACGTTCACAGGCTTGGCGTAATAACTCCAACATGCTCTCGTTTTGTGGCGCGTTGCCTACACCGTAACTTAGTAGTATTAAGGCTTTCACTGGTTGCTGTAGTAGATTGGCAATCACTTCAGTTGATATGCCAGGGTATAAACTGACTACTCCAATCGGTTGGGGAACAATAGGGCTAATTTGTAGCGCGCTGATCCCTGTAGGTCTGATTTCCCCAGCGATGACTTCGATGTCAATGCCCGCTTTGAGCAAGGCTGGGTAGTTGGGTGACATAAACGCGTCAAAGCCATCGGCATGGGCTTTGGTACTTCTATTGCCCCTGAACAGTTTATTGTTAAAAAATAAACAGACTTCATGTACTGGGTAATAGGCGGCTAAATATAAGGCATTTAGCAGGTTAGTTTGCCCATCTGAACGCAGCTCGCTGAGTGGAATCTGTGAGCCAGTTACTATCACCGGTTTGCTGAGATTTTCTAGCATGAAAGACAGCGCAGACGCAGTATAAGCCATGGTATCGGTGCCATGTAGCACGACAAAGCCATCATACTGTTCATAATTGGTTTGAATGTCCTCGGCAATCAGCTGCCAGTGTTGAGGATCCATGTCCGCAGAATCAATTAAGGGAGAAAACTCGTGAACCGTAAATTCAGGCATTTCTTCGCGCTGAAATTCAGGCATGGCTTGTAAGCAATCCCGCATGAAGCCAGCAACTGGCACATAGCCTCTTTCACTACGCTGCATGCCAATCGTACCACCGGTATAGGCAATATAAATAGATTTTCGACTCATCAGACTACCATTCCAAAAATTTTTGAAATTATAGTCTGATGTAGGTTGAATGTAAGTAGCTAGTGAGGATTAATTAAGGCTATTGTAGGCCTTCACATACCGCACAGAAGCTATATTGACCCATCGGGTCATTAAATTGTTCAAGAGATGGCGCTTGTTGTTTGATTTGTTGTAACAAGGTCCACTGGGGCAAGTGATTTGTTAGTGCTTGGCTGATTTTACTGTCGAACAGTTCGGCAATAAAACGCTCGCGCGGTGACATAGGCACTTCTAGTTGATCAAGTTGGTAAGCGTTTAACTCTGCTAAACTCGCGGCGTAATCAATGGCAGCGTTTAGATCGCCCAGTTGATCTACTAAGCCGTTTTCTAGCGCATCCTGGCCGGTCCAAATACGTCCTTCGGCGATCTTTTCCATATCCGTCATTGGAATAGCTCTGCCGTTTGATACCAGCGAAACGAAGTTGTGGTAGCCGTGTTCTATATTCAGCTGAATGATCTCTGCCACTTCATCAGGTAAGGCTTGAAAAGGACTAATTTCCGCTAGTGGGCCAGTGGCATAACCGTCGCTACTAATGCCCAATTTAGCTAGGGCATTTTCAATGGTGGCAAACATGCCAAAGATACCAATTGAGCCGGTAATGGTGGTGGGGCTAGCAAAAATCTGATCAGCAGTAGACGATATCCAATAGCCGCCACTGGCGGCCACGCTACCCATGGAAACGACAACAGGAATACCTTTGTCTTGGAATTGCTGTAGCTTTTCACGAATTAATTCTGAAGCAAAGGCACTGCCGCCGGGGCTGTCTACACGCACTACCAAGGCTTTTACGTCTTCGTCTTCTAAGGCTTGGTTTAGCTGGCTTAATACCGTGTCAGCAGCAATCACCTTGTCTTGGCCACGGCCGCCAACAATGGCACCTTGGGCAACCAATAAGGCGACCTTGTCGGGAGCACTTGCAGGTGAGGGAAGGTTAGCTAAGTAATCGCTGAAATCTTGAGATTGATAGCTACTGCCATCGTCACTTCTACCAAAGGTGTCTATTAATAGTTGTTTAGCTTGTGAGCGGGTGGTCAGTTGGTCAACCAAACCGTATTTTTCGGCATAGCGGGCACCGTCACCGTCAACGGTTTTAAGTGCTGCAATCAGTTGTTTGGCCTTAGGCATTAGTTGCTGTTGGGCAATGCCGCGGTTGTGCGACACCGTGTCTAAATAGCTTTGCCAGAGTTGATCCATCCAATGTGCTAAATCTTGTTTGGCCTCAATGGACATATCGTTGCGAATGTAAGGTTCTACAAACGACTTGTGAGTGCCTACACGGAATATATGAGTGTTTAATTCTAATTTGTCGATGGCATCTTTAAAGAACAGTTGCCGCGAATTCATGCCACGCATCAATACTGCACCTTTAGGGTTGAGCAATACGGTGTTGGCAAAACTGGCAAGGTAATATTGGTGCTGATCATAGTAGTCGGCGTAAGAAATAATCGGTTTGCCACTGTCTTTAAAGCGCTCTAAAGCCTCTCCAATAATGGCTAACTTCGTTTGACTAGTGCGCGGTAAGGCGTCTAGGCGCAATACTATGCCGGTAATATTGCTGTCGGTGCGTGCCGCATCAACGGCTTGTACCACGCTGTATAAGTCAATTTCCTTTTCTACGGTATTACCTAATACCTCATTGCTAAATTCTGCAATTGGATTAATCCGTTGAGTTTGTTCAACGATTTGACCGTTTAGGTTAAGAACTAGTGCACCGGCTGGCGGTTCAATCTGGGGCTCGTTACTTACGTTACCTAGAGCCAAAATTACCAGAATGACCATCAGCAATAGAAACAAATTAACGATTAGTGCACGAATGAAATTAAGCGTACGCCAGAAAAAGCGAAAGATGTTTTTTATCAATTTAAACACGGTGCTCTACTTAAATAATTACGGATGTCTTAAACGTTACCATAGTCATAAAAAACAGGCACCTGCAAATATTCAAACAAATGTTTGAAACTATAGTTTGCTTTGTATATGCTGTTAACACTTTCATAACATGGCTACCAAATAGAGGTTACACGGATGACCAAGTACCCACATTTAAGCGCTCCTTTGGATTTAGGATTTACCCAGTTACCTAGTCGCGTTTTAATGGGCTCAATGCACACCGGTTTAGAAGAAGAAAAAGGTGGATTTGAAAAACTAGCGGCATTTTATGCATTGCGAGCCAAAGGGGGAGTGGGTTTAATCGTGACCGGGGGGATTGCTCCCAATTTTAGAGGTCGTCTTGCGCCCAATGGCTGCCAGTTAAGTTTCCCTTGGCAGGTAAAGAAGCATCGTATTGTTACCGAAGCGGTACATAAAGAGGGCGGGAAAATCGCCCTACAATTGCTGCACGCGGGGCGTTATGCCTATCATCCGTTTAGCGTTGGCGCCAGTAAGATAAAAGCGCCAATCAATCCGTTTAAACCTAAAGCCATGAGTGAGCGACAAATTCGCTCCACCATTAAAGATTTTGCCAACAGTGCCAAGCTGGCCCAACGCGCCGGCTATGACGGTGTTGAGATTATGGGCTCAGAAGGTTACCTGATTAATCAATTTATTTGCTCGCGCACTAATCGACGTAGTGATAGTTGGGGTGGCAGCTATCAAAACCGCATTAAATTCCCCATTGAGGTGGTGAAGCAAACGCGTGCAGCAGTGGGTAAAGACTTCATCATTGTATTTCGTTTGTCGATGCTGGACTTAGTCGAGCAAGGCAGTACCTTTGAAGAGGTCTTATTACTAGCCAAAGCCTTAGAGCAAGCCGGCGTTACCATACTCAATACCGGGATTGGTTGGCATGAGGCGCGCATTCCTACCATTGCCACCAGTGTACCGCGCGGCGCCTTTGCCTGGGTCACCGAGAAAGTGAAACAGCACATCAACATTCCAATGGTGGCCGTTAACCGCATTAATACTCCCGATGTAGCAGAGAATATTTTGCGCTCAGGGCAAGCTGACATGGTATCAATGGCGCGTCCGCTGTTGGCCGATCCACTGTTTGTGGAAAAAGCTCGTAATAATCAAGCGGCTCTAATCAATACCTGTATTGCCTGTAATCAAGCTTGTTTAGACCATGTATTTAAACAGCAACGTGCCAGCTGTTTGGTGAATCCTCAGGCATGTTATGAAACCGAGTTGAGCTTCCCTCCGGTGGCCAAGGCTAAACACATTGTTGTGGTAGGCGCCGGGCCTGCTGGTTTGGCATTTTCCTGTTATGCGGCGCAAAGGGGCCATCGAGTCAGCTTGTATGATCAGGCTGAACAAATTGGCGGGCAGTTTAACTACGCCAAACAGATCCCCGGGAAAGAAGAGTTCTACGAAACCCTGCGTTATTTTGCTAATCGCTTAAGCCAATTAGGCGTTGAGCTGCATTTAGAAACTAAAGTGGACGCACCGATGCTCAGCGAATTGGCAGCCGATGAACTGGTGATTGCCACCGGTATTTCACCGCGTACGCCGCCAATTGAGGGTATTAGTCATGAAAAAGTGTGCAGTTATTTAGATGTATTGCGCGACCACAAACCCATTGGTAAGCAAGTCGCCATTATTGGAGCCGGCGGTATTGGCTTTGATGTGGCGGAATACTTGGTTGAACAAAAGCCTTCGTTATCGACCAACGTAAATCGCTGGTTAGATAGTTGGGGTATCGATAGCAATATTACCGAGCCGGGAGGCTTAAAACCGCAGCAGTCTCATCAGGGCTTACGTAAGGTATATTTGTGTCAGCGAAAATCGAGCAAAGTGGGTAAGGACTTAGGTAAAACTACCGGCTGGATCCATCGAGAAACCTTAAAGAAGAATCAGGTAGAGATGTTAGCTGGCGTTGAGTATCTAAAAATAGACGACCAAGGTCTGCATATTCGCCGTGATGGCAAAGAGCAGTTATTAGCCGTGGATCAGGTAGTGATATGTGCCGGGCAGGAGCCATTACGTACCTTGCATGATGATTTAACTGCTCTAGGGATTCGCTCTCATCTGATTGGTGGTGCTGATGTTGCAGCAGAGTTAGATGCCAAGCGTGCAATACGCCAAGGTGCAGAATTAGCGGCGGCGCTCTAGTTTCAGCCACTGTTGAATGAGTGCGGCGGTGGGTTTGGGGTTTTGTTTAACCCAAGCTTGTAGCTGCATGAGTTGTTGACGACGTAGCTTTTGCTGTTGCTCTATAGCAACGGCGGTGTGTTTAAGCTTCATTATTAGTAGGCTAAGTGATTAAGGCTTAACTTTACTTTTAACACAATTTACGCACAATGGCCTAACAAACTCCCTCGTTAAGGATAACAATGAAGGCCTTAGATTTATTACTCAATCGTCAATCTTGCCCGCGTTTAACTGCGCCAGCGCCAGAAGGTGCAGAACTAGAAACGATTTGGAAAGCCGGACTAAGAACCCCCGACCATGGCGGTTTAACTCCCTGGCGTTTTATTCACGTTAGTGGTGAAGGTTTAGGCAAACTCGCTAACATCTTTGAACAAGCTGCACTGGCCGAAGCCGGTGATAGCGAAAAAGCTAAAACCATGCCATTTCGCGCACCTCTTATCACCATCGTAATTGCTTGTCCGAAAGAGCATGCCAAGGTCCCAGAGATTGAACAGCTTCTCTCGGCGGGGTGCGCCGTTCACGCCATGCAAATGGCCGCCTTTGCCCAGGGTTACAATGGTATCTGGCGTACTGGACCGATGGCTTATAGTGCTACGGTTAAGCAATTGCTGGGGCTAGCTGAGCATGAATCCATTGTTGGTTTTCTCTATTTAGGGAGCCCGCAAACAAAAGCCAGCAAAGTGCGTGAACTTGCCTTTGAAGACTACGTTAGTTGGTTATAAGCGCCCATGGCAGTTGTATATTATGTTCACGACCCTATGTGCTCTTGGTGTTGGGGCTATAAGCCCCGCTTGGCAGAGCTAGAGCACGCGCTGCCCGAGGGGCTAGAACTGGTGTACCTGCTAGGCGGCTTAGCCGCCGATACTGACCAGCCAATGCCGCTAGAGATGCAGCAATTTTTACAGCAAACTTGGCGTAACATTGCTCAGCAATTAGGCACAGAGTTTAACCATGATTTTTGGCGTTTAAATAGCCCTAAACGTTCTACCTATCCGGCCAATCGCGCGGTATTGGCTGCCGAGAAACAAGCGGCCGGCAAGGCGATGATAAGTGCTATTCAACAAGCTTATTATTTACAGGCTAAAAACCCGTCAGAGGTTGAGGTATTAGTGGCTTTGGCCGAACAGTTGAACTTAGATCTGCCCCGGTTTATCGCAGATATGAACAGCGAAGCCTTAAACCGGCAGTTAATGGAGCAAATTGCGTTTGCCCGTAGTTTGCCTATTCAAGGTTTTCCATCGTTGGTATTGTCTCAACATGGCCAATTGCATGCCTTGCCGCTCGATTACCGAGAAGCTCAAGTCACGCTTGAGCATCTGGCTAGTTTATTGGCTTAAATGCCTAACTCATCTAA
>NZ_JBNKPP010000225.1:0-66814 GCF_050295395.1 Agarivorans sp. | reverse complement strand
CAATTGCGGACTATAACCGCCAAATTGGTGGCCAGCATAGACACTCGCCACTGGCTGCATGCCCGACAATGTTCGCTGACCCGCGGTAATCTCCGCGAGTTCGGTCTGAATAAAATCAGCCTCTAAGGCTAGCTCTTGGCTGGCGGCCTCACTCACAATCACTAACTGAGGATCGCTTAAAGGCGTAGGTGGCTGCTGATGGCACAGCTCGGGCAAGGCTTGAGCGAAGCGATTGACAAATTCCATAGCGGCCTCTTGTTAATGATTGAAAAAATTATGGGGCTTGGTATTGATCGATTAAAGCTAAAAATTGATAACCGTAACGTTCTAGCTTTTTCAAGCCAACACCACTAATCGCCAGCATTTCGTGCTGGGTTTGCGGTTGCTGCTGAGCCATTTCTATTAGCGTAGCATCATTGAATACCACAAACGGAGGCACCGACTCTGCATCAGCTAGACGCTTTCTTAAGTTACGCAGCAAAGCGAACAAACGTTTATCGTACACCCCATAGTTAGCGGTTTTTTTACTTTGTTTAGTGGTATTGATACGCGGCACCGCTAACGACAGCGGAAGCTCGCCTTTTAAAAAAGGTCGGGCGGCTTCGGTTAACTGTAGCACCGAGCTACGCGCGATGTTTTGCTGTAATAAACCCAGATGAATCAGCTGGCGTAATACACTCATCCAATGTTCGTGACTGGCGTGTTTGCCAATCCCATGGGTAGATAACTTATCATGGCCTTGCTCTAGAATGCGCTGACTCATGCTGCCACGCAAGACCTCAATAACATAACCAACACCAAAGCGTTGGCCTAGACGATAAACGCAAGACAGCGCTTTTTGTGCATCTTGCAAGCCATCGTATTGCTTGGGCGGATCTAAACACACATCGCAGTTACCACAGGCAGTGGACAAATATTCACCGAAATAATTCAACAATACCTGACGACGACAAGTTTGCGCTTCAGCAAAGGCCACAATGGCATTAAATTTATGACTTTCTACGCGGCGCTGCTGCTCGTCTTCATTTTCTTCAATCATCCGCCGCAACCAATTGGCATCGGCGGGATCATAAAGTAATACCGCTTCGGCCTCGGTGCCATCGCGCCCGGCCCGCCCTGTTTCTTGATAATAAGCTTCGATGTTACGCGGAATGTCGTAGTGAAACACATACCGCACATTGGGTTTGTCGATGCCCATACCAAAGGCCACAGTGGCCACCACCACTTCTACCTCATCACGCTGAAATTGTTCTTGTACTGATTGCCGTTCGGCGATGGGCAAACCAGCATGATAGGCGGCGCTGCGGATCCCTTCAGCGCTTAATTTCTGCGCTAATTCTTCAACTCGCTTGCGGCTAGAGCAATAAACGATACCACTGTCTTCACGGCGGCGTTTTACAAAATCACTGAGCTGCTGCCACGGACGGTATTTTTCCTGCAAGGTATAGCGAATATTAGGTCTATCGAAGCTCGAGACTAAGGTGAAGGCTTCGGTTAAATTCAAGCGCTGCAAGATATCTTGGCGAGTGGTATCGTCGGCGGTAGCGGTGAGAGCCACCAAGGGCAAATGCGGAAAATGTTGCTTTAGGCAACCCAGTGCGTTGTACTCAGGGCGAAAATCATGCCCCCACTGGGAAATACAATGGGCTTCGTCGATGGCAAACATAGCCACATTGAGCTCGGCCAAACGGGCTAATAAATCACCGTTAATTAAGCGCTCTGGAGAAATATATAACAGCTTAATTTCGCCCTGTTGCAGGCGACGGTAGATTTGAAACTGCTGCTCACGCTCTAGGGTGGAATTAAGATAAGCGGCATTCACTCCGTTGCGCTGCAGGCTATCCACTTGGTCTTTCATCAAGGAAATCAGCGGTGATACCACCACGGTTAAACCCGTTTTAACGATGGCCGGGATCTGATAACACAACGACTTACCACCGCCTGTGGGCATAATCGCCAAACAGTCTTGATTGTCGAGCAGTCGCTGAATGACTTCCGCCTGCCCAGTTCTGAACTCGGCAAAACCAAAGACATCTTGTAATACTTGCTGGGCTCGTTGCATTCGCGCTAATAATCCAAAACTGAGGAGTCAACTAAACGGCCGAACATTGTAATCAAGCCTTGCGGTCTTGTCTTGGTTTGCCTTTATTCTTTTCTCGGGATAGAGTATTCAAACAGGTGTTTAACTTAGATAAGGCAAACTATGACCAGTCCACGACAGCAAAAATGGCGTCAAGCCATCGCCGATACTTTCATTCAAAAGATGCCATTTAATCGGCTACTTGGCATTGAGTTAGTTGACTACAGTGCAACCGGGGTAAGCCTTAAACTAGCGATGCGTGACGAGCTAGTCGGTAATCCGGTTCATGGTATTTTGCATGGTGGCGTGACCGCAACCATTCTCGATGTAGCCGGTGGGATGACCGCAGCAGCGGCGGCCATACAGCGCATGGAGCACTTATCCAGTAAAGAACTTTCCCAGCGCTTAAGTAAAACTGGCACCATTGATTTACGTATTGACTATCTTCGCCCCGGTGTAGGAGAGTTGTTCTTCGCTTCAGCTGAAGTGATCCGTTCAGGAAATAAAGTCACCGTAACACGCATGGAATTGCATAATCAGGCAGGCACCCATATCGCCTTTGGCACCGGAACCTATCTGGTGGGTTAGTGCACAAAAGTTGCCAAGCAAAGCCGGTTATTTACTGCATCGAACCAGATAATAATAAGGGTTTTAACTTAACTATAGCTATACTAAATACTGGTCATCTCTAGCACCGAAAGTGAGTAATATAATGAGCACCAGCCACACCGCACCTCTGCTTAACGAAACAATGCAGCAAATATTGTTGGAAGTTCAGCAATATAGCCAAAAGTTTCAATTAGAAGAGTTGGAACAATGGCTTGAGCACGAATTACACGGCTACGGTGATTTTGCCCATTTTCCTGATTATCGTATTGTTGAATGTAAGCAACTGGGCATTTTTGTTAAGCCCGATCAACAACTACAACATTTTGAAGAAATCCACGATGACTGCTTAAACGAACGAGACCGCTGTTTATTGCGTTATCTGCATATAAGTCGGCCATTAGATGAATGTTTAAGCAACGAGGACGAAATTCAACAGGCTTGGCCTATGCGCATTCTTGCCAGCTATGCCAATGACATCATTCCCGGCTACAGCTGCGTGCGCGCTTGGCAGAGTTATCATGCCCCCTTAAGCGAACGCTTTATTCAGGGCGTACTAGGTCACTTGCTGCACTTGTTAGAACTTAACCAGCAACCCGAGACCAAAGATCTATTAGGCAAAATTGGTCAACTATGCCAAGCCGAATACCACTTACATAAAGCTTGGCGCAGACTTTATAACGATAGCCCTTTAGAAGCCTAAGCCCGCTTCCACTGCGATAGCTCTAAAATAAGCTATGGTTGATTAACTACCTCCCTGCTACACTGTTCCATCTTTTTTACCCAACGCCTCTTTTATGCCTGACCAATCTGCAAAGCATGGTGTTTTATTTGCCCTTGCTGCCTACATTATGTGGGGAATTGCCCCGATCTATTTCAAAAGTTTGAGCACGGTTCCGGCGTATGAAATTTTGGCCCACCGCATCGTCTGGTCCTGCGTTTTTGTCGCCGGCTTATTATGGCTCGGTAAGCAATGGCCCGCCGTAGCGGCGGTATTCAAACGCCCCAAACAATTAGCGACCTTAAGCCTAACCTCACTGCTCATTGGGGTGAACTGGCTGGTATTTATTTGGTCGGTAAACAACGACCGATTACTCGATGCCAGCTTGGGTTATTACATCAATCCGCTATTTAATGTGGTCTTAGGTATGTTATTTCTTGGCGAGCGCTTTCGCCGTGCACAATGGGTGGCGATTGGCCTTGCCTTAATTGGAGTGATGATTCAGGTCATCAACTACGGTTCGCTACCATGGATTGCGCTCACCCTAGCCACTAGCTTTGGCCTATATGGGCTGCTACGAAAAAAGGTAAACTTAGCCTCCCTACCCGGCTTATTTGTAGAAACCTTGTTTCTATTACCTTTGGCGGCCACTTATTTACTGTTTTTTGCCAGCTCTAGCAGCAGCGACCTCAGTAGCAACAGCACCAACTTAAACCTCTTATTACTCAGTGCCGGTATCGTTACTACCCTACCCTTGTTATGCTTTGCGGCCGCAGCGATACGCTTACGTCTATCCACCATTGGCTTCTTTCAGTACATAGGCCCATCGCTGATGTTTATATTGGCCACCAACTTATTTGGTGAAAGCTTAAGCCCAGTAAAACTACTTACCTTTGCCTTTATTTGGTTGGGTTTAATCGTATTTACCTGGGATGCTTGGCGTAATCAGCGACAGCTACGCGCCGCCGCACAAGTTAAAGCGGCGCGTTAAAGCGCCTCTAAGCGGGCGTAAGCTAATACCAGCCACTTGGCTCCGGCTTCTTCAAACTGCACCTGCACACGGCTTTGCTGACCGGAGCCCTCATAGTTGAGTACTATGCCCGCGCCAAACTTGGGATGAGAAACCCGCTGACCTAAGCTGAAGCCACTATCATCAAAGGCGGCTTGCTGCAGCTGCGAAGAAAAGCGCCCCTGCTGCACCGGACGGCTCACGGTGGTATTCAAACGCACCTCTTCCAAGCAATCACTGGGTAATTCCCGTAAGAAGCGTGAAGGCGGATGAAATACCTCTTTACCCCATAAACGGCGACTTTCGGCATGGCAAAGGTAGAGTTTTTCCATGGCGCGAGTCATGCCCACATAACACAACCGACGCTCTTCTTCTAAGCGCCCAGACTCTTCGGCAGACTGCTGGCTAGGAAACATGCCTTCTTCAACACCCACCAAAAATACCACCGGAAATTCCAAACCTTTGGCACTGTGTAAAGTCATCAACTGCACTGCCGCTTCATCGGCTTCGGCCTGGTTATCTCCCGCCTCTAGCGCCGCATGCGATAAAAATGCTACCAATGGAGAGAGCTCTTGGTCTTGCTCCATCTGGGTAAACTGCTGAGTGGCCGTGACCAGCTCATCAAGGTTTTCTACTCGCGCCTGAGCCTTCTCGCCTTTCTCCGCTTGGTACATCGCCAATAAGCCAGAGCCCTTAATCACGTAATCACTTTGCTCGCCCAGTGCCATCTCTTGGGTTTGCAACTTAAGTTGTTCAATCAGCTGAACGAAATTCTTCACAGCATTAGCGGCTCGCCCCGACAAGGCATTGTGCTGTAGGCAATGGTCCACCGCTTGCCATAAACTCAACTGCTGCTCACGAGCGGCCTGACGCAATAAGTCTATGGTTCGTTGGCCTATGCCACGGGTAGGTGTATTCACCACCCGCTCAAAGGAAGCGTCGTCATGAGGGTTACTAATTAAGCGCAGGTAAGCCAAGGCATCTTTAATTTCTTGACGCTCGAAGAAGCGTAAACCGCCGTAGATGCGATAGGCCAAACGCTCCTGCATTAAGGCTTCTTCTAATACCCGCGACTGGGCGTTATTTCGATATAGGATGGCGCAGTCCGAGAGGCTAGCCCCCTGCTGCTCCACCCGTTGTTGGATCCGCGCCACCACGAAACGCGCCTCATCAATATCGTTAAAAGCAGTATAAACCGAGATCAACTCACCTTCTTTATCATCGGTCCATAGGCTTTTACCCATGCGCCCTTGGTTATTTTCAATCAATTGGTTAGAGGCTTTTAAAATGTTGGCACTACTGCGGTAGTTTTGTTCTAAACGGATGGTATTTACCTTGGGTACATCCAACTCAAAACTTTGAATATTTTCAATTTTAGCCCCGCGCCAGCCATAAATAGACTGGTCATCGTCACCCACAATGGTGATGTTGTTATGCTCGGTGACCAGCATGCGTAACCAAGCATATTGAATGGTGTTGGTATCTTGAAACTCGTCGACCAAGATGTGGCGAAAACGCTGCTGATAATGCTGCAGAATCTGCGGTTTTTTCAGCCATAGTTCATGCGCTCTTAGCAATAACTCGGCGAAGTCGACCAAACCAGAACGGTCACAGGCTTGCTGATAGGCTTGGTAAATTTCTAACTGCTTACGCTCAATTGGATTATGGCTATAGTCCACATGCTCGGCGCGCTGCCCTTCGTCTTTACGGGCATTGATATACCACTGCACCTGCTTAGCGGGCCACTGTTTTTCATCCAGATTCATCGCCTTTATCAAGCGCCGCAATAAACGGTATTGATCGTCAGAATCGATGATTTGAAAGTCTTCTGGCAAACCCGCATCACGGTAATGAGCGCGTAATAAGCGATGAGCCAAGGAATGGAAGGTGCCCATCCACATGCCCTGAAAACGGCTGCCCACCAGCTTTTCGACTCGCGAACGCATCTCGGCTGCAGCCTTGTTAGTAAAGGTTACCGACAAGATCGACATCGGAGAGACATTTTCTACCTGCATTAACCAAGCAATACGATGCACCAATACCCGTGTTTTACCACTGCCTGCACCGGCCAATAACAACATATTACTCGGGGGCGCAGCTACCGCTTCGCGCTGCTTATCATTAAGGCCGTCTAACAGCTCAGAAATATCCATGGGGTACTCTTGTGGGGAAAAACACCTGTATATTATAACAGGTGTTGTAGTTGTGCCAATTGGCTAATCTCAATATCCGGTAGACTTTGTAGCTGGCGCGCTTGTTGGCCATCTTGATTAAGCCAAATCGAGCGATAACCGGCCTTAGTGGCACCGGCAACATCGGTAATGCAATGATCGCCCACATGGGCCATCTGCTGGGGGGCGAGCCCCATTACCTGACTAGCATGCAGAAACATACTCGGTTCCGGTTTAGCTTTGAACTCGCCGCCGGCCTTAAGCTCTAGCTCAAAAATGCCAGCCAAACCAATTCGCTGAATATCGACATTACCGTTAGTAATCGCCAGTAGGCGGTAGTGCTTAGCCAGTTGCTTGAGCAGCGATAAGCTAGCTTCAGGAACCGTAAAATCACTGCGTACTGCAATAAACTGTTCAAATATAGAGGCCGCCAATTGGCTTGCTTGCTCAGGCGCGATGCCATGTTCAATAAAGGCCAAGCGTAACCAGGCTTTACGGCAAGCACTAACATCGCCACGTAACTCTGGGTGCAGCTTTAGCACTTTGCGTTTATAAGCCTGCCATTGTTGAGGGCCGAGATGGGCAGTGGCATGCACCTCTGATTTCAAATAGTCCATTAGCCATTGTTCAGCGCCTTGTATGTAACGATGGTTGTCATAAAGAGTATCGTCTAAATCAAAAGATAAAGCCTGAACCGGCGACCAGCTTCGATAAAAAATCATTCTCGACTCGCTTAAGGTTTGCGTTTTGCTCGAGGGTGGGCCGCATCATAAGAGCTGGCCAAATGAGCAAAATCAAGATGGGTATAAACTTGGGTGGTGGCCAAATTCGCGTGTCCGAGTAACTCCTGCACCACCCGCAAGTCGCCGCTACTTTCTAACAAATGGGTGGCAAAGGAATGGCGTAATTTATGTGGATGCAGAGTACTGGAAAGGTGCATCTGCTGCGCCCAGTGCTGCAAACGTTTTTGCACCGTTCTATGGCTAATCCGCTGCTGGCGGCTACTAACAAACAGGGCGGGTTCATCTTCATCCATCACCAATAAACGGCGCTGTTTAAGCCATTGTTTGAGTGCTTGTTCGGCCTTACGACCAAACGGCAGCCAACGCTGCTTATTACCCTTACCGGTAACAATCACCTGCTGCTGGGAAAAATCCACATCATTGACATTCAGAGCCACCAATTCGGCCAAACGCATACCGCTAGCATAAAGCAGCTCCATCATCGCTAAGTCACGGCAACTAAGCAGTTCATCGCTGGGCATAGACAACAACTGATTCAGCGCGTCTACATCGAGGTTTTTTGGTAAAGGTTTAGCCTGCTTCGGCGCAGACACACCCACTACAGGGTTTAAATTGACAATTTGTTGCTGTACTAGATAATGAAAAAAACTGCGCAGAGCCGATAACTTATTGGCCATGGAACGCGCCGATAGACCGCGGCTTTTCAGTTTCAGCAACAACGTTCTTACCTTGTCACTGTCTACCTGTTGCCAGCTGTCGCAACCCAATTGGGCGAACAGCTTACTTTGTTCTAATAAGCTACGCTGATAGGCGCTAATGGTCGCTGGACTGTAGCGGCGTTCGACTTCGAGGTGGTGTAGGAATAACTCTATCTGCTGCTGCATACTCAACCGCAGCGTTGCTCTTGCACTGGCACTAATCGCAACATCAAACTGCCAATGACTTGGCAAAGCTGGGTAAGCAATAAGCTATCCATACCAGCCACGTAATGGTCGGCATCGTGGCTGGCCGCCACAAAAAAGCCCAGTTCGGCATTATGGCCTAAGGGCATTAACGCCACCGATGCCAAGCCGTCGATGTCATTAAATAATAACTCCAACTCACCCTTAGTCATTCTCCCAAAATAATGCGGCTGATGACTCAAACGGGTCACCCTAATCCGCTCAATTTGCTCTTGCTCAAGAGCAAACTCAGGCGACAACTCAGTTAAATCAAAATACTGCTGATTCAAACGTAAAGAAACACAAGCCACCCCAAGGTCATCCACTAAGGCGCGACTTAAGCGGTGCTGTAATTCGGCAAAAGAGTCGCAGGCCATTAGATCTGGCAAGAGATCAACATAGACGTGATAGATCCGCTCGTTCAGGCTAGCCACCATCATTAAATCGGTGATTTCCTGCTCCAAGCTCAGCACCTTATCGCGAAGCCGCTGTACTTGCAGCTCCACTAAAGATACCGCTCCCTTTTCTTTGTGGGGTAAGCGCAGTTGTTTAATTAACTGCGGATGACGCATGAAGAAATCTGGATTATCCAATAGGAATTCTAACACCAGAGTTTCATCAATCAGCAAAGGCTGGGAGAGATCAAAATCACTCATATATGTACCTGTCCATCAAACACTATGGTTGCCGGTCCGGTCATTTTCACCGGTTTGCCTTCCCCTTCCCATTGAATACTTAAGCGTCCACCGGGCAAATCAACGTTTACCGTCTCATCTAATTTGCCCTGTTGGCGTCCCACCACCATCGCAGCACAAGCGCCGGTGCCGCAGGCCAGCGTTTCACCCACGCCACGCTCAAAGACCCGCAATTTAATATGCTTAGGGTCGATAATTTGGCTAAAGCCTACATTCACTTTTTGTGGGAAACGCTCATGTTTCTCTAAACGTTTACCCACTGTTTCTAATGGGGCTTGGCTAATATCATCCACCTCTATCACGCAGTGCGGATTCCCCATCGACACCACGCCAGCAAACACCGTTTGCTCGCCATCGCGCAGAATGTAGGTTTTTTCGGCCTTTTTAGCGCGAAAAGGAATTTGACTAGGCTCAAAAATCGGTACGCCCATATTCACCGTTACCTGCCCGTCGTTTTCAACATGCAGCACAATTTTGCCAGACTTGGTGCTCACGCCAATACTACGTTTATTGGTAAGCCCCTTATTTACCACGAATCGGGCAAAACAACGGGCGCCATTACCACATTGCTCCACCTCACTACCATCGGCATTAAATATCCGATAGTGAAAATCCAACTCCGGATCATAAGGCGGTTCAACCACTAAAAATTGATCGAAGCCAATGCCGAAATTGCGGTCAGCCAAACGACTAATCACTTCTTGATTGAAAAATACATTTTGCGTGACGTTGTCGATCACCACAAAATCATTTCCCAAACCATGCATCTTAGTAAAGTTAACCAGCATCGGTTTATCCTTCAGGCAATAAGGCTTCACCGGCCCACAACGAAGCCAGCTCTTCGCGCTCACGTACCAAATGGGCTTGTTCGCCATCAACCATAACCTCGGCGGCCCGACAACGAGAGTTGTAATTTGAACTCATGGTGAAACCGTAAGCACCTGACGAGCGCACTGCGATGTAATCATCTTGCTGAATTGCCAGTTCTCGGTCCTTGCCTAGGAAATCGCCGGTTTCACAAATCGGACCCACCACATCGTAACTACGAGCGCTTAGCTCTGGGCGTTTAATCACCGGCACAATCCGTTGCCATGCACTGTATAATGACGGGCGGATTAAATCGTTCATTGCCGCATCCACAATGGCAAAGTTTTTCGATTCGGAAATCTTTAAGAACTCCACCTTAGATACCAAGATACCAGCATTAGCCATAATTGCCCGTCCCGGTTCAAACAACAGTTTTAGTGGACGGTCGCCTAAACGCTCGGCCAAAGCTTGCGCGTAATCTGCCGGTTCTGGAGGTGTTTCTTGGTCGTAATTTACCCCCAGTCCGCCACCTACATCGAGATGCTCAATCACAATGCCCTGCTCGGCCAACTGGTCAATTAAGGCGAGTAATTTATCAATCGCTTCGACAAATGGCGCAATCTCGGTGAGCTGCGAACCTATGTGGCAGTCTAAACCCACCACCTGTAGACCTGGCAAGCTTGCGGCATAAGCATAAGCCTCTGCTGCGCGCTCAATGGCAATACCAAATTTATTTTCTTTTAAACCGGTTGAGATATAAGGGTGAGTGCCGGCATCAATATCTGGGTTAATCCGTAATGAAATGGGCGCTAATTTGCCTAAGTCTTGGGCCACTTTACTAATGCGGTCTAACTCGGGCTCAGACTCAACATTAAAGCAATAAATGCCCTGTTCTAAGGCAGTGGCAATTTCGGCCTCAGTTTTACCCACGCCGGAAAACACCACCTTACTAGGGTCGCCACCAGCCTGAATGACCCGAGCTAATTCACCGCCGGAAACAATATCGAAACCTGAACCCATGCGTGCCATCAGGTTCAATACGGCAAGGTTCGAATTCGCTTTTACTGCATAACAGATCAAGTGGGGACGTTCACCCGCAGCCTTATCAAAAGCCTGCCAATGACGTTCTATGGTGGCACGCGAATATACGTAAAGAGGCGTACCGTAGGTGTTCGCTAAATCAGCTACCGAGCATTGTTCTGCGTATAAGTGCTCGTTTTGATAACTAAAAAAATCCAATGATCTGTCCTTTTTATGTTGCCCAGCTTACTCGCTTGGCGTTACTTGCTGTGGCGCGTTGTCTGGCGCGGGTTGCGGGTGAGTCAGCGGTCCTTTTTGACCACAGCCACTTAAGCCTATACTTAGCAAAATAACGGCGATTGCTTGTTTGTTCATGATTAAGCCATGATTCTTTTTTGAATGCCCTCTATAATCCGCATTCGACGCAAGAAAAGCAATAGGACAGGATGATTGTGATGAATGATAGCCAATATCACCAGTTGGTAGACGATGCCTTTGAGCGTATCGAACAAACCATGGATAGTGACGACTTCGACATCGAGTGTGATATCAACGGTGGCGTGCTCACTCTTGAGTTTGAAAACCGCAGTAAAATGGTGATTAACAAACAGGAACCTCTGCATCAATTATGGCTAGCGACTAAATTTGGTGGCTACCACTTTGAATGGCAGCAACAACAACAGCAGTGGATATGTAATAGAAGCGGGGTAGAGTTTTGGTCGTTTTTGGTGGAGTCAATCGCTAAACAAAGCGGCGAGCAATTAAACTTTAACTAAGTCTGATTACTGCGATAAGACGCAACTTGCCATTGGCCATTTACCACCACAATGTCGTAAAACTGTGGCAAGTTAAAGTTTACCACCTCATGGCGAGTGCCGTATTGCTCGCGCGATGAGGTATAGAAACGGTTAATCCCTTGCACTAGTTCTTCTTTACTGCCTTCAAAATCTTGATACATTTCAATGCGATTGTGTTCATCCACAATATAAATATTGAAGCCCTTAGCGAGATCTTCAAAGAAATATTGCACCAAGCCTTCACTGGCATGAGCCTCCACCACGTTGGGCACCTTGGTGCTACGGCCAGCATTTAACTGCAAGGGCAAGCGTTGTAACTTGTTGTTGGAAAGTTGGCGATAAAACTCCACGCCGTTCTCTAGTTTCTTCACCGACACCCCACGGTCTTCAATAAATAAACCGTATTTATCACTACCCAATACAATAGTTTTAACGATGCGTTTATCGCTAGGTTGTAAACGGTTTTTAATACTTTCTACTAACAGCTGTTTAAAGTTTGCGCCGATTTGCTCACGCAAATTTTCGGCATAACAAAATACGTCTATGTGCTCAGGAATATTCGCGTCTCGGTGCATTTTGCCTAACACGGTGGTGAGCGCATCCACTACGGCGCTATCACCAGAAAAATGCAAAGTGCGGATCTCGTTCCAAGTATTGCGATAAATTAAATCAACCGAACCCACTAAGCAGTCAGATTCGCGGCCAAAGCTGAATACATCAGTGGAAAGTGCATCAAATTCGATAACTTTCCCACCCCAGTTAGCAGTAGGGTCTTTTTCTAAATTGATAAACACGCCCAGATGGCGGATTTCACAAGGACGGGTTAACGCAAGGTTACTCGCGGCATCCACATTTACGGGAAAAGCGCGCCGCAAATCTTCGGCAAATTGATTCAGCGTATCTAAGGTAAGGTCACCGTGATGTTGATGCAGGCCCAGTTGAGTTTGCGCCGTTTTCAGCTGATTGAAATAGCTCCAAGCCACCAGCTTAGAAATATAACTGGCGTGCTCCAATGGCGCTTGGCCAACAATAGCCAAACCGGTTAAAGGTTGCTTATACAAATACCAACCTTCGGCGCAGCTGCGTCCCTTAGGCACATGAATAAAGCTAAGGTAACGCTCTGACAGGTCGGGAGAAATTTGCGGGTTGATTAGCGTCACTTTGCCCGGCAAACTTTCAAAGGCTGCATACAACTTACGCGATAAAATGCCAATGTCTTCGGGGTTAATTGATTCACTGATGTCGTTGCGTCGAGCAAAACGGATCAAATTGCGATAACTTAACATCAAGGCATCTAGCAATTCGCTATGCGCCAAACGCACGTCTTGCACTTTCCAGGCGCGGCGTAAATTAAGGTGCTCAATTTTATGCTGGTTCCACTTCCATTGCTTGACCAACTTCGCCATGAACCGCTGCTGCCAAGTTAAGGAGCGCACCTCAAGCAAGTCACTGGGCAGCGGATTACATTCGCAGTTCTTCAAATAGAAACAACGGCGCACTAAATCTAAGCGCGCATAATCCTCTATAGACTCAAGGTACTTGGTCACCTTACTCAGCATTAAATAATAGGCATCCTGCTCGAAGCTAAATTCTTGATTCTGCTGAATCAAACGTTTGGCCTCTACCGCTAATAAACTCGGCCGAGGATAATCTGCTGAGTAGGCTTCCATTAACATGGTTTTCAGCACGGCTTTATAGGGCGAGTCGATCCCCTTATACAGCTGCCATAGACCCGAGCCAAAGTACTCTTCCGCGGGAATGGTATCTAAGCCACCAAGATCTAACCACTGCTCATGGTTAAACGCTCCAGATTCAAACTGCTGCTGAACAAAGCTATCGTAGCTTTGTTCCAGATCACTGGGAACGGCAAACCAAACCAAGTGTTTACCCGCCAAGGGTAAAGCGGTGCGATAGAACTCATCTAATAACAATAGGTGCTGTGCGCTGCCGCAATTGTCTTTTGACAACTCACTAATCGAACCAGTTTTAAACTGGTTTTCCTGCACCATGAAAAAGTTTAATTCAACCCCTTGATGGGCAGCCCAAGAAGAGATTTGCGCACATTTTTCGTTGAGTAGAGCCAGTCTATCGGCGGCTAAATTACTGGCGTGGCAGACCCAAATATCTAAATCACTAGACTCGGTTTGCCCGACTGTGGCGGTACTGCCCATTGAATACAAACCAAGAATGTCATGTTCGGTGGGTTCATCTGGGGTGCACAAAAAATGCTGCTGCAAATAAATGGCATGACGGGCACTAGCGCTGAACTGGCAGACCCCTCTGGGCACATCACCTTCCACAAAACCGGGAATACAAGGATGCGAGTAATGCAGCATCAAGGGCAACAGCTCAAATACCTGCTGCGCTGCAGCGGGCATAGTTTGCAATGCCAACTGTTTTCTCTGCTGATTAAAAAGGGTCGCCTTCTCCATTAGAGAGGCAATAGTATCTCGCAACTTGAATTACCTAGTGTTAATGCTCGTATGTTAAATGTAATTTAGATATCACTAAAGTGTGATCATCTTAACAGTTAGTATAATAGTGGTAAACAGATATGCACACTCATAGTGAGGATATTTTATACAATGAATCAAGCCCAATACCTAAGCTAAAACAAACTTTTGTTGGTTTTTCGCCAGACAGCAAACTTGGGCATGTTCGCAACAGATGATACTATCGAACAACAAAATAAAAGGGTAAGTGTTTGTGAAGAAAGTAAGAATCGCGACTCGTCAGAGTCCCCTAGCAATGTGGCAGGCTTATTTTGTAAAGGCAGAATTAGAACGTCACCATCCCGGTATTGTGGTAGAGCTGCTCCCCATAACCACGCGAGGCGATAAGATCCTCGATACGCCTCTCGCAAAAATTGGTGGAAAGGGACTTTTTATCAAAGAGTTAGAACACGCGATGTTGGATGACCTTGCTGATATTGCGGTACATTCGATGAAAGATGTACCAATGGAGTTTCCCGAAGGCTTAGGTCTACATTGTATTTGCCTGCGCGAAGATCCCAGAGACGCCTTTGTGAGTAATCACTACGCTAGCATTGATGCCCTTCCCCAAGGCGCCGTAGTCGGTACTTCTAGCTTGCGTCGCCAATGCCAACTCAAAGCGCAACGCCCCGACCTGATTGTTAAAGATTTACGTGGCAATGTGAATACCCGCTTAGCCAAACTCGATGCGGGTGAATTTGACGCCATCATTTTAGCTAGCGCAGGTTTATTACGCTTAGAAATGGTCGAGCGGATCCGCGATTTCATTGCGGCAGAGCAAATTTTACCCGCCGGAGGCCAAGGAGCCGTGGGCATTGAATGTCGTAATGACGATAGTGATTTACAGGCTTTGTTGCAACCACTGCACCATGCCGATACAGCCTGTCGAGTGATGGCCGAACGAGCTATGAACCGACGTTTAGAAGGCGGTTGCCAAGTTCCGATTGGCTGTTTTGCCGAACTACAAGACCAGCAGCTAAAAATACGCGGTTTAGTCGGCGCACCGGATGGCTCACAAATCATAGAAAAACAAATCATTGGCCCACGAGCCCAAGCCGAACAGTTAGGTTTAAAACTAGCAGAACAACTTTTAGACGCCGGAGCGGCCCCCATTTTACAAGCTGTATACCAACAACAATAAGGACAAGCGCTTGCATCAAGTATTGGTTACCCGCCCTGAGCCGAATAATCAACGCTGTGTCACACGGCTGCAAGCCAATGGTCATTCTGCCATTGGCGCACCAATGCTCGAAATCAAGCCAAGCGAACAACTGGGTCAACTACCTACATTATTTGCCTCACTGGATAGCCATAGACTAGTGGTAGCAGTGAGTCAATATGCCGTCGAATCCTGCCAAAACTACTTACAACAACATCGGCTGAGCTGGCCCGCAAGCCCTCACTATTTAGCCGTTGGCCAAGCCACCGCAGAGTGCTGGCAACAATACGGCATAAGAGCCATGGTGCCACAACGCCAAGACAGCGAAGGCATGCTGCAGTTAATTCAACAGCAACTCGGCAATATACACACCGCTTACATCCTACGTGGGCAACAAGGAAGAGAGTGGCTAGCAGAACAACTGCAAGCCCAAGGGATAAAAGTTAACTACCTGAGTTGTTATCAACGTCATTTAATAGACTACGCTCAACCACAACTTGAACAATGGCCGTCACAGATCAACACTATTGTGGCTACCAGTGGTGAAATATTGAAACACCTGACTACCCTTATGAGTAGCACTCGGCAAGCAACTTGGCTACGCCAAACCACCCTACTAGTGCCAAGCCAACGCTTGCAGAATTACGCTGTGAGTTTGGGATTTGAACATATAATATTGTGTAATGGTGCATCGGATCAGGCATGTGTTGAGGCTTTAGCGCACACGCCGCCACCTGCAAGGAATCAACATGACCCAGAATAAATCAGAAGATAGTCCAAATAAGGCTACTCTCCCCAACGATTCAACCACTGAAACTGAAAATGCCAAGGCGAAACCGAGCCGTAAACGGCCGAATAAACAAAGCGAGCCAAGCGCTTCACAAGCCAAAACCGCCACTCGCATAGCGGTGGCTGCCATGGTACTCAGCCTCGCTACTACCGCGGGCCTATATTGGCATGGGCATCAGTTTAGAGAACATACCAACGCTCAGTTGCACCTGTTAAATACCAGCTTAGCCGCCAAAGAACAAAACCTCATGACTGTGCAAACCAACAATCAAGCCAGCATTGAGCAGCTCAAACAACACCTGAATGACTTACGCCAAGTGAATGATGCGCTAAGCGCTAAATTGGATGCCACCGAGCAACATCGCCAAACCATAGAGCAACAATTGGCGCTGCTTAATATAAAAGATGCTAACCATTGGCGGCTTAACGAGGCCAACTACCTACTACAATTAGCCGCTCACAAATTATGGTTAGAGCACGATGTAGCCACAGCTATTGCATTATTAGTAGAAGCCGATGCCAGTATTAATCACGCCCAAGACCCTCATCTATTGCCGCTACGTCGAGCCATTAATAATGACATTAGCGTGCTTAAAGCGCTGCCTTTAACCGATAAAGAGGGCATTGCTTTTCGCTTAGAAGGTATCTTGCAACAAACCGAGCAACTGAAACTGGCAGAAATCGATTTACCACAAGCCAGTGAACTACTGAATAATGATCTAAGCAGTGACAGTGCCGATTGGCAAAGCAACCTATTAAAAAGCTGGCGTAAATTTAGTGAAAACTTTATTACCGTGCGGCGTCGTGACGGACAAGTAGAAGCCTTGGTGGAACCACAGCACGCATGGTATCTAAAAGAAAACCTGAAATTACAAATTCAGCAGGCCGAGCAAGCGCTATTCCGCTCCCAAGGCGAGTTATTTAAAGCCAAACTGCAACGCGCCGCAACTTGGATTAGCAGTTATTTCATGCAAAACACTCAGGCTCAAGCGTTGATCGACGAACTACAACAGCTGCAACAACTAACAATTGTCGATAGCGTCCCAGAGCAGTTAAGCAGCCTTAATGCTGCAGAAAAGGCCATCAAAGAACGTCAGCAACGGCTGTTGCCTTCTTTAGAGGGAGACAGTAATGGTTAAAATCATTATTCTGCTGCTGGCCATCGCCATCGGCCTGGCCTTGGGCCCACAGTTGGCTGGAAATAAAGGCTACGTGCTCATCGCTTTCGATAATTACACCATCGAGATGTCAGTCACCAGCGCCTTGTTCCTTAGCTTTCTACTGTTCTGCGCGCTGTTATTCAGCTTATGGCTAGCTCGCTGGTTATGGCTAAGTTTCTCTCGCAGTGGTGCCTGGTGGGGCCAACGACGCAAACAAAAAGCAATCAGCCATACCCAACAAGGGATGCTGGCAATGATGCGAGGCGACTATCAAAATGCCGAAAAACTGGTGAGTAAGGCCGCCGGTTTCAGTGATGCGCCGGCCCTCAACTACCTTGCAGCAGCCGAAGCTGCTCAGGAGCAAGGGCAAGATAAAAAACGTGATAAATACTTAGAACAAGCGACTCGCATAGCCGATAACGATGCTGCAGTTTTAATGACTCAGGCGCGACTTCAGCTTAAGCAGCAAAACTATGCTGCTGCGCTAAACAGTTTAGAGCAGCTGCCCCATGACAGCTTTAAACAACCCAACGTAAAACGGATGCTGTTAAGCATATTGCCTGCTCTTGGACTATGGCAGCGTTACATCGACCTTCTGCCTTCGGCCAATAAGTTAGGTTTAATCGACCAACAGCAGTTGCAAACCGAGTTATCGCACGGCTATCAACAGTTGTTTATCGAACTCGCCAATAGTCAAGGCTCTGAAGCCGTAGCCGCTCACTGGAACAACATGCCACGTAAGCAGAAAAAACAAATGAGCATTGCTGCTGCCGCCTGTTTAGCCTTAATTAAATCCGGCGATAATAACGCCGCCTACCAGCTATTAGGTGACTTGATTAATCGTCATACCGACAGTGATTTACTCAGTGTAGCCAGCCAATTGCAGCTCAGCGATCCTTATCCCTTGCTGCAACAGCTATTAAAATTACGCCACAAGCATCCAGAAAATGCCGAACTGTTATGTTTAATCGCCCGCTTATATGCCCAACAAGAGCAATGGCCAGAAGCCAAAGACTTCTATCAGCAAAGTATCCAGCTGGCGCCCAGCTTAAGTAGTTATCAGGGCCTAGCCGAAGTGCACCGACAACTCAATGAGCATGAGCAGGCTATCCACTATTATCGCCAAGCCTTGGCGATATAAAAAACCGGCTATAAAAAAGGCGAGCTCAGCTCGCCTTGTTCAATCAAACAACGACTTAAATAAACTCGTAAGCGTCACCATGTAACTGGGCCAACGGTAAACCCTGCTGAGTAAAGGCGGTTCGTGCCACGTCGGCCATTTCAAAACGCCCAGCAATATACACCTCTAAATGACTCATATCGGCAAAATCTTCTAATACCGCTTGGTGCACTAGACCGCGTTTTCCAGTCCACTGCGATACGGCGTTTTCTAATACTGGTACAAACTTAACCCGATCTAACTCGGCCCACTGGTAGGCAAGTTCATGTAAGTACAAACCACCTAAGTTACGTCCGCCCCAATACAAATACACTTCACGGTCTTGCTCGGTATCGATGATGTGCTCGATAATTGACTTAGCATAAGAAAAACCAGTACCACCAACCATAATTAATATCGGCCGTTGGCTAGTTTCGTCCAAGCCCGCATGGCCAAATGGCATTTCCACCTCAATTTCGCCACTATTTTTCAATTTTTCAATTACTTGCCGAGCATACGCATTATTTTCCGGCGCCCCTATATGCAGCTCAAATAACTCGCTTTGCTCTGGCGAGCTGGCTAACGAGAAGGGCCGCTTATCATCTTCTGCCATAACAATTTGCAGGTACTGACCAGCCACAAAATCTTGGCTTTGTTCAGGCTGTAACTCAACATTAAATATGTCATCTAAAATCGGCGAGACCGATGCAACCTTGCACGTAATGCGTTTCATACTTTCACCCTTCTAAACTTATCGTTAAATCTGATTTTGCACTGGCTATACAAGCCAAAAACCAACCTTGTTGCTGCTCGGCATTGCTCAACATAGGAGCCATGCCATGATAAACCAGCTCACCGCTGATACGGCGAGCCAAACAACGACAGCAAGCTCCTTGTCGACATCGATTTGGCCAAGCTATTCCCTGCTTCAAAGCGGCATTAAGAATAGGCTGCTCTGCTTCGACCGAAAAAACCTGTTGTTCTAATCTGACTTGAAAAGTCCGAGTCATTAATCAATACCCAGCTGAGACCAGATGCTATCTATCCGCTGTTTTACCTCAGGACTCATTGCTATCACCTCTCCCCACTCTCGGTGAGTTTCGCCTGGCCATTTATTGGTCGCATCCATGCCCATTTTTGAACCTAAACCTGATACAGGTGAAGCAAAATCTAAGTAATCAATTGGCGTGTGTTCAATTAAGGTGGTATCTCGACTCGGATCCATACGGGTGGTAATAGCCCATATTACATCCTGCCAACTACGCGCGTTAATATCATCATCACAAACGATAACAAATTTAGTATACATAAATTGTCTTAAAAATGACCAAACACCCAGCATGACCCGTTTAGCATGTCCAGGATACTGTTTCTTAATGGTCACCACCGCCATTCGATAAGAGCAACCTTCAGGAGGCAAATAGAAGTCGACAATTTCCGGAAATTGCTTTTGCAAGATCGGCACAAAGACTTCGTTTAATGCCACCCCTAATACCGCCGGTTCATCCGGTGGCCGCCCGGTATAGGTGCTATGGTAAATGGGATCTTTACGCATGGTAATGTGAGTAATAGTAAATACTGGAAACTCATCCACTTCATTGTAATATCCGGTATGGTCACCATAAGGGCCTTCCGCCGCCATTTCACCCGGCTGTAAATACCCCTCTAAAACAATCTCGGCGCTGGCCGGCACTTCCAAATCATTGCTCACACATTTCACGGTTTCAGTACGCCCGCCGCGCAGCAACCCAGCGAAAGCATATTCCGACAGGGTATCTGGCACCGGAGTCACAGCCCCCAAAATAGTTGCGGGATCGGCTCCCAAGGCCACCGAAACCGGATAGGGTTTCCCGGGGTGAAGCTCCTGAAACTCTCTAAAATCAATCGCCCCACCCCGATGTGATAGCCAGCGCATGATCAGTTTATTTTTGGCCAATTTTTGTTGGCGATAAATACCGAGATTTTGCCGTTTTTTATAAGGTCCACGGGTAATGGTGAGGCCCCAAGTCACTAGCGGAGCCACATCGCCGGGCCAACAATGCTGAATCGGCAACTTATCTAAGTCCACCTCATCCCCTTGCCAAACAATTTCCTGACACGGTGCGGAACGTAACTTCTTGGTTGGCATGTTTAATACTTGTTTGAAAATAGGCAGCTTTTCCCATAGCTCTTTCAAACCTTTAGGGGGTTCTGGCTCTTTTAAATATGACAGCCAAGTACCCACTTCTCTCAGTGCACTCACCGATTCCTGCCCCATGCCCAAGGCCACCCGCTCAGGCGTACCAAACAGATTGCCTAATACCGGCATGCTGTGGCCCTTAACATTTTCAAACAATAAAGCTGGCCCACCCGCTTTCAAGGTGCGATCGCAAATCTCTGTCATTTCCAGTTCGGTAGACACTTCAAAGCTGATGCGCTTTAACTCGCCACGCTGTTCTAGCAGTGCGATAAAGTCCCGTAAATCTTTATATTTCATAGTTATAACCTAGCTATGTAGATACGCGATGATTAGCGTGACTGCATTTCAATCATCACCATTGCAGCTAATTCTCGGTGCTCGGAATCTCTAAACTGTGCCAGTATAAATTGCGCCGCAGGAGGATAGCTGCGTCCCAAACGGGCAATGGCACTGTAAGCAAAATACAGTAATTCGGGATTCTCGGCCGCGGTTTTTAATAAACGCAATGCTCGCTCCCCTGTTAAATTTTCTCTGGCCCACTCCAACAATGACACACTGTATTGATCCATCGGTAAACGCAGCACGGCGTCCAGCGCCTGATCGCTACCAATGCCCATGGCCAAAGACACCCGTAAATGGTTATCCGGGAAATACAGGCCCTGCGGCATCTGTTGCTGAATATACGCCGACTGCTCGCTACTCAAACGGCTAAATGCACGGATCACATCCAATTGTTGACCTAGCAATAAGGGATTATTACGGCGAAAAATCAAAGGCCACTGGAATTCGTCACGTAATAGCTGACTAAGATAAAGTTGCGAGCGCTCGGCTGAAACCTGATTCAAGATCAAACTACGGGCTAAAGCAGGATAGTCGTAAGTAGGCCGTATTACCTCATAGCCATCAATCACCGCAGCTTCGAGAATACGCGGCCTTTCCAGTGCCAACTCGGCTAACCAGGATTGCAAGTGTTGCTTGGGAATATAATTATTTTGCTGTAAATAACGAAGGCTACGAAACAATAAAGCCTCGCGGTCTTCGGTGCGCAAATAAGGCAGTAACCCTTGTAGCCATTCGGTTTTATCTTGCATCAAGCTATCAACGCTACGTTGCAAAATCATCAAAGGAACTTGCTGGTTAAGAGGGGCGGATTGGGGATTAGGTCCCGGATGCTCGGCTTGAGCAGAGAGTTGAAAAATTAGGCCGAAAACTAACAGTAAGCGTTTCATCATCCCAAATGAAACTGGCCGCTTGCACGGCCAGTCTTCGCTTACTTCTTCTGTGCTTTCATCGCGTCGAAGAATTCATCATTGGTTTTGGTCATTGCCAATTTATCAATCAAGAACTCCATCGCGCCGGTTTCATCCATAGGATGGACAATCTTACGCAAAATCCACATTTTCTGTAGCTCATCGGCTCCGGTTAATAACTCTTCACGACGAGTACCAGAACGATTGATATCAATAGCAGGATAAACACGTTTTTCAGCAATTTTACGGCTTAAGTGTAATTCCATGTTACCGGTACCCTTAAACTCTTCGTAAATTACTTCGTCCATCTTCGAACCAGTATCAACCAAAGCGGTGGCAATAATGGTTAAGCTGCCCCCTTCTTCCACGTTACGTGCGGCACCAAAGAAACGCTTCGGACGGTGTAGCGCATTGGCGTCAACACCACCTGTTAGCACCTTACCCGAAGAAGGAATAACCGTATTGTAGGCACGAGCAAGACGAGTAATTGAATCCAAAAGAATAATTACATCCTTCTTGTGCTCTACTAAACGTTTTGCTTTTTCAATTACCATTTCAGCCACTTGTACGTGACGACTGGCTGGTTCATCAAAGGTTGAAGCAATCACTTCGCCACGAACCAAACGTTGCATTTCGGTCACTTCTTCCGGACGTTCATCAATTAGTAATACGATCAATTCACATTCTGGGTGATTAAACGCCACGTTCTGGGCAATGTTTTGCAACAGCATGGTTTTACCGGCTTTAGGTGGAGCAACAATCAAACCACGTTGCCCTTTACCAATCGGTGAGGCTAAATCAAGCACCCGAGCAGTAATGTCTTCGGTAGAACCATTTCCACGCTCCATCCTTAAACGGTCATTAGCATGTAGCGGGGTTAAGTTTTCAAATAAAATTTTGTTACGCGAGTTTTCAGGCTTGTCGTGGTTTACTTGGCCAATTTTAAGTAGGGCAAAGTAACGCTCGCCTTCTTTTGGTGGACGAATTTTACCCTCTACCGTGTCACCAGTGCGCAAGTTAAAGCGACGGATTTGACTAGGAGAAACATAAATATCATCAGGACCAGCTAAGTAAGAGCAGTCAGCACTGCGTAAAAAGCCGAAGCCGTCTTGCAAAATCTCCAGTACACCATGACCGAAAATCGCTTCGCCACTTTTGGCGTGAGCTTTTAGGATCGAGAAGATAATGTCTTGCTTGCGTAATCGGGCCAGGTTTTCTAAGCCCATTGACTCGCCTAGCGTAATCAGTTCATGGACAGGGGTATTTTTTAGCTCAGTTAAATTCATAATGGTGAGTATTCAGTTTTATCGAAAAGGCTGACAGCAGCATGAGTTAGGTTTATTGGAGATGCTTACTCGACTGTTTAGTCGGCCAAGGGGTAGCCTCTAATAACGGGCGTAGGAAAAATTCGGATTTAAAATTAGCACTAATGTGGAGAAAGATCCAGCAAAAGCAGGCAACGAATGTCGACCTGCTCACACTGTGACTATAGGTTCTCGTCTAAAAAGGCTGTTAGCTGAGCTTTTGATAATGCTCCAACCTTAGTCGCCGCTACTTTGCCGTCTTTAAATAACAATAAAGTAGGGATGCCACGAATACCAAATTTAGGCGGTGTTGCTGGGTTTTGGTCGATGTTAAGTTTACCCACAACCACTTTACCTTGGTACTCATCAGCCACTTCATCAAGAATCGGCGCGATCATCTTACATGGGCCACACCATTCTGCCCAGAAATCAACCAGTACTGGGGTACTAGCATTAATTACGTCAGCGTCAAAGCTGTCATCACTAAGCTGAACTAATTTTTCGCTCATTTATTACTCCAAATATTCTTCTTTATCGGTCTCGATATACCAGCCTATTTGAAATCATCCTACCCATGAATGCAAGCCTAAGCTCATTCCAAGGCAATCTAAGCTACTCCAAATTAACATAAGTGGATAATCTATACATTTAGCGATAAATGGGTGCTGGTAGTGCCGAATAGCTGTGATATGCTTACGCCATGAGCAAAACACATTTAACAGAACTTCGATTCGCCGAATTAGGACTGCAGGATAAGGTACTAGAAGCCTTAGAGCAGCACGGCTATCACAATTGCACCCCGATCCAGGCGCAAAGCTTGCCTATCTTAACTAAAGGTAAAGATATTGCTGGCCAGGCGCAGACCGGCACGGGGAAAACTTTAGCCTTTTTAGTGGCCACGTTTAATCACCTGTTGATATCAGCAGAACCCGAAACGCGCCAACAAAATCAACCGCGCGCCATTATCCTTGCGCCAACTCGCGAACTGGCTATCCAGATCCATAACGATGCCCGTCTATTAGCTAAGGCAACTGGCTTAAAATTAGGGCTGGTGTATGGCGGCGAAGGTTATGCCAGCCAACGTGCCAGCTTGGACGAGGGCGTCGATATTCTGATTGGTACTACTGGCCGAATGATCGACTACTTCAAGCAAGGTGCTTTCAGTTTGAACTCGATTCAAGCCATGGTACTTGATGAAGCCGACCGCATGTTCGACCTTGGTTTTATTAAAGACATTCGCTACTTAATGCGTCGTATGCCCGAACCCAAAACACGTTTAAACATGCTGTTTTCAGCCACCCTTTCATTCAAAGTGAAAGAGCTAGCGTTTGAGCACATGAACGAACCTGAGCATGTGATTGTTGAGCCAGAGCAAATGACCGGCGCGCGTATCCAAGAAGAGCTATTTTATCCGTCAAATGAAGACAAAATGGCCTTGTTGCAAACCCTAATAGAAGAAGAATGGCCAGAACGTGCCATTATTTTTGCTAATACCAAGCACCGTTGTGAAGACATTTGGGGACATTTGGTAGCCGACCAACATCGCGTTGGCTTGTTAACCGGTGACATTCCGCAGCGCAAACGGGTGAAAATTCTAGAACAGTTCACTCAAGGAGACCTAGACATTCTAGTGGCCACCGACGTTGCTGCGCGCGGCTTGCATATTCCTGAAGTCACCCACGTGTTTAACTATGACCTACCCGACGATGCAGAAGACTATGTGCACCGCATTGGCCGAACCGGCCGAGCTGGCGCCAGTGGGCATGCTATTAGCCTAGCCTGTGAAGAGTACGTGTTTAATCTACCGGCAATTGAAGAGTATATTAAACACCCCGTTCCGGTGAGCCAATATGATAGCGAAGCCTTACTACGTGACTTGCCTAAAGCGCAACGCATCCATCGTGCTAAAACCAATAGCGGCCGCAGTGGCAAACGGGGTAACAGTCGAGCGAATAACGGCCCGTCAAATCGGCGCCCGCGTCACTAAGTAATAAGTCATTGTAAGGAACACAGTGTCTAAAGAATGTCCCTTCTATGCCGCCATTGATTTAGGCTCTAACAGCTTCCACATGTTAATCGTGCGGGAGCTTAGTGGCAGCATACAAACCATCGCCAAAGTGAAACGTAAAGTTCGCTTGGCGGCGGGCTTAGGCGCCGATGACTCTCTCGACCAAGCAGCCATGGTTCGAGGCTGGCAATGCCTGAGCCTATTTGCTGAACAACTGCGTGACATTCCCGACGAACAAATCAAAATCGTGGCCACCGCCACGCTGCGCCGAGCCACCAATGCCGCAGAGTTTCTTGCTCAGGCAGAAAAAATTCTTCATCATAAAATACGCATTATTAGTGGTGAGACCGAAGCCAAAATCATTTATCGCGGCGTAGCCCATACCAGTAGTGGTAGCGGCAAGCGTCTGGTTATCGATATTGGCGGAGCCAGCACCGAGCTGGTGATTGGTGAGCAAAGTGAAGCACTGCTGCTAAATAGCTTAGACCTTGGCTGTGTGACTTGGTTAAAACGCTTTTTTCAAGAGCAACTCAGCCAAGCCAACTTTGATGCGGCCATTGCTGCCGCCCAGCAAGTGATTAACCCGGTTATCAGCGATTATCGCAGGCTCGGTTGGCAAAGCAGTGTGGGGGCCTCTGGCACCATTCAAGCCCTATCTGAAGTGATTACCGCCCAAGGCATGGATGAACGCATCACCTACCAGAAACTGAAAACCATTCAACAACAGGTAATTGCTTGTGGCCATCTCGAACATCTTAATATTGTTGGTTTAGAGGAAGAACGCAAACCCGTATTTGCCTCTGGCCTAGCGATATTAATCGCCTTATTTGAAAGCTTGCAGATTAAATCGCTAACCCTTGCCGGTGGTGCGCTACGTGAAGGCTTGGTTTATAGTCTGCTTAGCCAAGAAGAGACCAGCAGTGTCCGAACCCGCACCGCCGATAGTTTTGTAAAACGTCACCGAATCGACCGTCCGCACGCTCAGCGGGTGGCCAATTGCGCTTTAGCCATGGCCAAGCAGTTGTCTCCGAGCTTGAGTAATCGCGCCTTAAGCTTACTGAAGTGGGCGGCAATGTTCCATGAGGTCGGCTTAAACATCGAATTTAAACGCGCCCCCCAGCACGCTGCATATATTATTGACCATTCTGATTTGCCCGGCTTTACTAGCGCACAAAAACATCTAGTGTCTAATTTATTGCTTAACCAACGGGGCGAGTGGCAAGCGCAATTGTTAGAACAACAGCACGCTTTACCTCTCAATGAGGCACAAGTACTGGCACGTTTGCTGCGTATTGCGATTATTGTTTGCATGCGGCGCACTGAAGACAGCGTGCCTAAGATTACCTTATTACAAACAGACTTAGACTGGCGCTTGTGTTTTCCGCCCACCTGGAACGAACAACACCCGCTACGCGCAGCCGAACTAGAATTAGAAGCCGAAGTGCAACGCCAAGCCGGTTATCCGCTAGAGATCATCGAAGCCCTCTGCTAGTTGGGCTTAGTTAGGTGTGAACAGCTTAATCTTGGTTCGCTGCGCATAGTTAAGTAAGTCAAAATCCTTTTGCCAATAATCGTTTATCGCGGTTTGTAGCAAACCATTAGCGCGCGCCTGCTGTAAAGCCTCTGTCAGAGTTTGCGCCAGCTCGGTTTGGCTAGCGCTTAGATAAAACTGGAAGTCGCTGTCGTACTGCAAAATCAAATGGGGTTCGATGGCCAGCTCTGGATGCAGCGAGGCCTCATTGACCACTTCGGTAAATCCGCGAGAAAAATAGTCCACACCACGCGAGCGTTTGGCGACCATCTTATACAAGCGCCGCCATTCACCATCTATTTCCTGCGCTTTCAGATGATTGGCGTGCCAGATAGCCACGTCGAACCAGTGCTTACCAAAACCGCCAGTTTTATTTAGTTGCCTAAACTCTTCGAGTGTCGTGACCGAGCGATAGGCATCGATTTCAGAAGGAGGAACCAACAATATGCGTTGACCAACCAAGCCCTGAGTTAAACCGAGTTTAATCGCTATCAAATCTGGGTCTTGGTCACGCTGCTTTGAAGCCAGCAACCACATCACACTCAAATCGCCGCTGCGTAACATCGATTCGGCGCGCTTCTGCGGCAAATTATCCGCTGGCACTTCAATAGTGACTTGATGTCCAGCAGACAGTAATACTCGTTCTAACAATTGATGGTAATAAAGGTGGGAATTATCCGCGTAGGCGGGTAAACGCAAATGAATGTTCGCCGCTAGCGAAGGCACGCTTAGCAACATCAATCCTACAATCAGCGTTCTCATTTCAATGGTCCAAACACGTTTTAATCTAAGGCTATCAAGAGTTAGCTCAGAAATAAAAAGCTGCCTTTAAAAATGTTACTTAAGACAGTATTTGTTAGAAAAAACATTAAGCAACGGCCCCCGCTGGCCGCTTGGCACCAGCCAAGTCCGATTGGTCTTATATTGACCTAAGCCTAGGAGGCTGGCAAACTGCGCGCGCGAGTCGCCACATTTGGGTGACATCTTTTAAAAACGTGTTACCACTGTGCTATTTAAGTCGAGGAGAATACAAATGCCACAACCACAAGTTGCCATCGTGATGGGATCAAAAAGTGATTGGCCCACTATGGAAAACGCCGCCGAAGTACTACAACAACTTGGCGTAGAATTTGAGGTTGAGGTTGTTAGCGCCCACCGCACTCCCGATAAATTAATGAGCTTTTCCGCTGGTGCAGCTGAGCGTGGCATTAAAGTGATCATTGGCGGCGCCGGCGGCGCGGCTCACCTACCTGGTATGATTGCCTCGAAAACCCGCTTACCGGTATTGGGTGTGCCAGTGCAAAGCAAAGCCTTAAACGGCATGGACAGCTTACTTTCCATCGCTCAAATGCCCAAAGGCGTGGCAGTGGGCACCTTGGCGATTGGCACCGCAGGGGCCTATAATGCCGGCCTATTTGCCGCGCAAATTCTTGCCACCAACGATGCTCAATTAGCCGAGCGCATCGAAGCCTTTCGCACAGCTCAAACCGAATCAGTATTAGCCAACCCCGACCCACGAGTGGCTGAGTAACTAGGAATTAAGCATGAATAAGATATGGATTTTAGGTGCCGGACAACTTGGCGCAATGTTAAAACATGCTGCACAGCCATTAAATATTGAAGTGCGTCCGGTTGAGACCGATGAAACGGAAACCTTTGACATAGCCAACGACGATATTATTACCGTTGAGCGTGAACACTGGCCAAGTACCGCGGCCACCGAGCAACTCACTCAGCACCCCCGTTTTCTTAACGGACCAGCACTGGCACAACTGGCCGACCGAGCCAGCCAGAAAAAATTGCTTGATTCCTTACAACTCGCTACCGCGCCTTGGGTCGATGTAAAAAGCCCACATACTGCGGAGCAATTGTTTGGCGAACTCGGCGAGCGAGTATTATTAAAGCAACGCTCGGGCGGCTACGATGGTAAAGGCCAACATTGGTTGAAGCTTGACGGCAACGCCGAACAACGAGCCATTCCTCAAGCTTGGTTAGATCATTGTATCGCCGAGCAAGCGATAGCCTTTGAAGAAGAAGTCTCACTGATCGGCATGCGCCACGCCAATGGCGAAATGGCCTTTTACCCGCTGGCGATCAACCAGCATCACCAAGGCATTCTGCTAGCTACGGTATCACCGGTTGTAAGTAAGGCTCACTTGCAAAGCCAAGCCGAAGGCATGTTAGCCAAACTAATGAACGCCTTAGACTATGTGGGCGTAATGACCATGGAATGCTTCCAAGTTGGCGATAAGTTATTAATTAACGAAATAGCCCCACGAGTGCATAACAGTGGTCACTGGACTCAGGCGGGTTCTAGCTTGAGCCAATTTGAAGCGCACATTCGTGCGGTGGCAGATCTGCCACTGGTGCAGCCGCTGGTGAAAACCCAAAGCGTAATGCTTAATTTGATCGGTGTCGATTACAACACCCAATGGTTAAGTGTTCCCGGTATTGAGGTATTTTGGTATGGCAAAGAAGTGCGCCCAGGCCGCAAGGTGGGTCACATCAACATTAGCATCGCCGATCGCCAACAATTGTTAACCAGCCTCGGTCAGTTGCAGCCGCTGATGAGCCCGGTCTACGCAGACGCCATCGAATGGCTAATAAAACACCTAGATTAATCCCACCGATAGCGGTATAAAACTTTATGCCGCTTAAAACTCAACCAGTGTAACTATTTTAATTGCGGGCAAATAAGCCCCAAGCCGATATTGAAGGAACCAGCTTGCTTCATAAAATTCTCAACATTGGGACAGCCAAAGGCCATCGTCATAGCGTTCGTATGACCAACCTTTTCATCGTGCTTGGCCTGCCTTTGTTAACTGTGAACGTGGTGATTCAAGGTCTTGAACACCAGATATCGGCACTTGAATTTTGGCTAGTGAACGGCTTGATGATGCTGGCTTTCTGCGCCACTATCCTATTAAATTACCTGGGACACAACGAACTGGCTAAGGCTTGGATCTTAGTGATGTTTGTGATCGATATCGGCATTGCCTCGACCCGCTGGTTTGGCATTGAATCACTGATGTTCTTCCACCTAATTGTGGTTTATCCGGTGGCATTTCTATTGTGGCAAGATAAACCTCTTTTGAGACGCAGCATCATATTCTTTATCACCGTAGTTTTTTTTAGCCTCTTTTATTGGCCGGGGGAACCGATGTTTCCTAGTGATATTCAGCATAAGCACTCCACCATGGCCATGGTGTTCATCAACTGTGCCATTTTGCTCAGCATTATTGCCAAGCTTTTTTCCAATGACACCTTACGTGCTCACCAAGAATTAGCCAAGAAGGCCAGTGTCGATCCACTCACCAATATTCTTAATCGTCGCGAATTAGAACGCCAGTTAGATATTCAGCAGCAAGAGCTAGCCAGTATCGCGGTAATGCTATTTGATATTGATAATTTTAAGGCCATCAACGACCATTATGGCCACTTGGTGGGCGACAAGGCGCTCAAACACTTAGTGGCCTGTATCAGTCAACAGCTGCCCTCAAATACCTTATTTGCTCGCTTCGGTGGTGATGAGTTTTGTATATTGTGGCCGAATTGTCAGCGTCAAGTCGCCCAGCAATATGCTCAACAACTGGTAGAGAGTGTCGCCAGTCGCCAACTTACCTTACCGCAGGGCACGTTTACCATTAGCATCAGCATGGGCTTAGCCTATGAAACCCAAAGAAAAGATTTATCAAGATTACTGATCGACGCGGATGATGCCATGTATGCTGCCAAGCGCTGTGGGCGTAACAGGCTAATATGCCATTGGTCTATGCCAAGTCCGGCTAGTTCGCAGTAACTATCCGCCACCCTCGCTATTGATTAATCTCGTAAACTAGGAGCACACATTGAGCTATGAATGGCTTGCCTTGTTGGCTGCCTGCCTATGGGCTGGCACCAGCTTAATTTCGGTCACGCCCAGCCGCCACCTGGGTGCCTTTGCCTATAGCCGCTGGCGAATGGGCTTAGTCAGCTTAATGCTAATTAGTGCCAGCTTATACAACAACCAATGGCAAAACATTAGCTTGGAACAAGCCAGCTGGTTTGCCCTATCCGGCTTTATCGGGGTATTTGTTGGCGATACCGCATTATTCGCTTGCATGAATCGCTTTGGCCCGCGCCGAGCCAGCTTACTGTTTGCCTGTCATGCCGCCTTTTCAGCCTTGTTTGGGGTATGGCTATTCAATGAACAATTACTGGGCTGGTCCTTGTTGGGCGCGGCTTGCTTATTCGGCGGGGTATTACTGGCGGTAAGCTTTGGTCGTCGCGCCGAACAGCATAGTTGGGAGAACATATCCGGTCCGGTCTATGTGGGTTTAGCCCTTGGCCTTGCTGCGGCGCTGTGCCAAAGCATCGGCACGGTGATGTTAAAACCACTGATGAGCCAGCCAGAATATAGCCAAATCGATCCGGTAGCAGGCTCGGCTATCCGTATGCTCAGCGCATTTATCGCCCATTGGCTATTTTGGCTCAGTGGCCATAAGCTAGCGCGAGCCCAACGCCCGCTCAACCGACGCTTATTGTTGATGATCGCCAGCAATGGCTTTTTAGCCATGGCCGTAGGCATGACCTTGATGTTATTTGCGCTGCGTTATGGCGACGTCTCTGTGGTGGCCTTATTGTCTTCTACCTCACCGGTATTAGTGCTACCACTGCTGTGGCTGGTCACCAAACAAGCGCCCACTCGCTCGGCGTGGTTTAGTGCCGGCCTAGTCGTGATCGGCAGTGGCTTATTAATCTTTGCTTAGCCAACTAAGCCTTGCTACCCGCTGGCGGTATTGTGCGCACCGTCAGCGGGGGTCCTTCGCTTAAGCAACGAGACTCGCTAATGGTCTTACTCGGCCAACCATTGAGCGACATCTTTGGCAAAATAAGTCAGAATGCCATCGGCGCCAGCGCGTTTAAAGGCCAACAAGGATTCCATCACCACCGGGCGCTCAGCCAACCAACCATTTTCAATGGCGGCTTTATGCATCGCATATTCACCACTCACCTGATAGGCAAAAGTAGGTACGGCAAAAGTATCTTTTACTTGGCGAACCACATCTAGGTAGGGCATGGCGGGTTTTACCATCACCATGTCGGCACCTTCTTCAATATCTAAGGCCACTTCGTGCAAGGCTTCTTGACCATTCGCCGGATCCATCTGATAAGTCTTCTTATCACCACCTTTTAAGTTTGCCGAACTACCGACGGCATCGCGAAACGGGCCGTAGTAATGAGAGGCATATTTTGCCGAGTAAGCCATAATCATGGTGTTGTGATAACCGGCTTCTTCTAGTGCTTCGCGGATCGCCGCAATGCGTCCATCCATCATGTCTGAAGGCGCAACGACGTCAGCACCCGCAGCGGCATGGGATAAAGCCTGCTTCACTAAGACTTCGGTGGTCACATCATTTTGCACATAACCCTGCGCATCAATGATGCCGTCTTGACCATGGGTCGTAAAAGGGTCTAAAGCCACATCGGTCATCACCCCTAATTCAGGAAAAGCCTGCTTCAAGGCGCGCACAGCTCGTTGCGCCAAGGCATCCTCAGCATAGGCTTGTTCAGCTAACAGTGATTTATCTTCACTCGGTGTTACCGGGAACAAGGCCACCATGGGCACACCCAGTGCGACTAACTGTTCCGCTTCTTTAACTAAGAGATCAATGCTAAAACGCTGCACCCCTGGCATAGAAGCCACCTTTTCGGTTTTATTCTCGCCCTCAATGACAAACATTGGATAAATTAAATCGTCTACCGAAAGCTGATTCTCGCTGGCTAAACGACGAGAAAAATCAAAACGACGAATGCGACGCATACGGGTGGCAGGAAAAGCTCTTGATACGCTCACTTAGCGCTCCTTACTGGTTATCTTTAGGCATCTATGGTTACTTTAAGCGCCTAGCTCGACACGAGCAAGTACTGCTGCCACTTTGCCCACTATTCAAACAGTGGCAAGCTCGCTACAAGCCTTGAGCCACGGTTTAACGAGCAGCAAAAGGAAAACGTTTCCACCGCAGCTTGGATTTGCTAAATTAGCGTCTTGGTTTGGGCTCATCATTGAGTCTAGCGAGGATATTTTTCAGTCTCATCATTTAAATAATTGGAGCATACATGGCCACTATCAAAGACGTTGCTGCCGCCGCTGGCGTATCCGTTGCTACGGTCTCACGAGTGGTCAACAATGGCCCCAAGGTCAGCGCCAAAAACCGTAAACTGGTTAAGCAGATAATGTTGGACTTAGGCTATCGGCCAAATGCTAATGCCCGCGCCTTGGTCACCCAAACCAACCGAACCCTTGGACTGGTGTTCAGCGAACTGACCGATCCATTTTTTGCGACCTTGGCAGGCGGTGTAGAAAAAATCGCTCGCAGTAATAATATTCAACTGCTGATCAGTAACGGGCTGGTGAGCGCCGAAACCGAGCAGCAGGCCATTGAAACCCTATTAGAACAACGCTGTGAAGCTATTGTGGTGCACTCTAAGGCCTTAAGCGAACAAGCGCTGATCGGCTACGCTGAAGCAGTGCCCGGCTTGGTATTAATCAACCGTTATATTCCAGCCATCGCCCATCGCTGCGTGTGGTTAGACAACCAGGCAGGTGGAGAAGCCGCGGCCCGCTATTTGCTATCTCTGGGCCACCGTAACATCGCTTGCATCACCAGTAACTACGATATTGAAGACCCGCGCTTACGCTTAGCCGGGATCCAAGACGCACTGCAGCAACAAGGCTTAAGCTTAAATGAGCAAGCTAGCGCCGAGCCCAATGAAATTGGCGGCGAACAAGCAGCACAAAACTTATTGGCTCGTGGACTCAATTTTACTGCGCTCATCGTCTATAACGATGCCATGGCTTCTGGGGTCATTTCGGTACTCTGCGACAACGGTTACCGCGTGCCTGAAGATGTTTCGGTGGTAGGTTTCGATGATGTGCTATTGTCGCGCTATCTGCGCCCCAAACTCACCACCATGCGCTATCCGATTGAAATGATGGCGATGGAAGCCGCTGAGATGGCGCTAAAGCTGGCCAATCAAGAGCCCGTGGCGAGCTTGCATAAATACCTTCCCACCTTGGTGAAGCGCGACTCGGTCGCGCCACCTAAAGGCTAGCACTGGGCACTTAAATACCCAGCTTGTCACGTAAGTTGTAATAAACCGCCCCCAAGGCGGTAAACGGTACCTGTAAATGACGCCCACCGGGGAAACGGTAGTGATTTAACGAGGCAAACACATCAAAACGCTGTGCTTGGTCACTTAATACTTCAGCCAGTAGTTTACCAGCCAAATGGGTACAGGTAACACCATGACCACTGTAGCCCTGCAAATAATAAATATTGTTATCTAGGCGGCCAAATTGCGGCATCCGCGAATAGGTTAATAGGAAATTGCCGGTCCACGCATAGTCCACTGCCACACCTTTAAGCTGGGGGAATAGCGCTTCAAACTTGGGCCTGATTTGCTTCTCAATCGAGGCCAAGGGCTTGGCCCCATACACCACGCCACCCCCAAACAACAAACGCCGATCAGCCGTTAAACGGTAGTAATCAAGCAAGTAATTGCAGTCTTCTACGCAGTCATTTTCGGCCAATAACTGTTGGCATAGATCTTCACTCAAGGGTTCGGTCGCCACCACTTGCGTGCCACAACGGATCGCCTTATCACTCAGTTTCGGCTCTAGCTCACCAAGATAAGCATTACCAGCAAACAAAATATAGTTGGCCGTCACCTTGCCTTGCTCAGTCAGCACCGTGGCGGGCTCACCCGGCTGATAGCTAAGTACTGCAGATTGCTCGTAAATCTCACCACCCAAACTCAAGATCGCTTCAGCCTCACCCAAGGCCAAGTTGAGCGGATGAATGTGGCCGCCCTTCATGTCTAACAACCCACCCTGATAGGCTTGAGTGCCAACCCGCTTAGCTAAGTCCTGCTTATCCAACAATTGTAATTGGTGATTACCAAAACGCTCCCAGTTGGCTTTTTGTTCGGCTAGCGCACGCATCTGCTTGGCATTAAAGGCCGCAAATATTCCCCCGGGCTGGTAATCACAATCAATTTTATATTGGTCAATGCGCGAACGAATGATTTCGCCACCTTCAAAAATCATTTCATTTAAGGCTTGAGCGGTCTTTTGATCATAGCGCTGCTCAATCACATCCACATCGCGGCTATAACTATTGACGATTTGTCCGCCATTACGTCCCGTCGCGCCAAAGCCCACCTTGGCGGCTTCTAGTACCACCACATGAAAGCCTTTTTCCGCCAAATGCAAAGCCGACGACAGGCCGCTAAAACCGGCGCCAATAATACAAACATCGCAGCGCAGCTCGGTTTGTAGCTGGGGAAACTCACGCATATTGTTGCGGCTAGCCGCGTAATAAGATTCGGTATGTTGCTGCATCAAGGCTCTCCTTATTCGCTAACATGAGCCGCCGCGGCGGTAACAAACTGACTAAAAATCGCCTGAGAAATGGGCTGGGTCGTAGCCTGCCATTCCGGGTGCCATTGCACGGCATAAAAGAAGGGGTGGTCTTGCAGGCGATAAGCTTCTATCAAGCCATCTTCCGCTTTCGCTTCCACCACTAAACCTTCGGCAAGCCGATTAACCCCTTGATTATGCAGCGAGTTAACCATGATGCTGTCACTGTCGAGCCATTGTCCGAGCCAACTCAAAGGCTCCAGTGTTAGACTATGCTGCTCGGCATATTTAAGCGCAAAGTCGTCGTTCTCTGGCTCGCGGTGCTCAACGCAGCCACCTAGTTGATAAACCTTGTGATGCAAACTGCCACCCAAGGCAACATTCATTTCCTGAAAACCACGACAAATGCCTAACACCGGCAAGTCATGCTGTTTAGCATAAGCCACAATGGCGAAGGCCAGCTGGTCACGACCGGGATCCAGACGTGGCTCACTGTGGCTAGCACCATAAAGGCGTGGTTCAACGTTGGAATGACTACCGGTTAATAACACCCCATCGAGCTGCGACAGCACCGCCTCTAGGCTTTCCCCCTGCAATTGATGGGGCAAAATGATTGGCGCAGCCCCAAAGTCGGTTATCGCGTTAAGGTAAAACTCATTAACCGTTTGTACCTGATAAAGTCCTTGCGGCTTATGGCAAGTAATCACTCCAATTAGTGGCTTTTTTTCACCCTGAGACATCGACAAACTTCCTTTTCATCCATCTAAGATATAAATCTAAGGTGGCATAGCACGCGACCAATGTAAATTATATTTAACACACATAAACACAACAAAATACCAAATAAAACAAAAGCGACTAAAAATCATAAGTTTAAAATAATTCAGTTTAATTTTGATTATTTGAGAATAAGAAAGGAAGACTTATAATGAACACTTTGGCTCAGTTTTAATATTTAGCACTAAGCCGTAGCAGGGTTTGGCCTTACAGGCTAAAATGCTTTGCCAGTAGCAAACGGATCAGTAGTGCTTTCTCTCCCATGGCTGAAAAAATTAAAATTACCATTAAACTCAACCCTAGCCAGTCGACAGCTTCGACACCGCCCATAGTCAGTGCGCCGAAACCCCCTTTTGACCTACGAAAAATTACTGGCGCAATACTGCTATCGCTGAGCGTGCTCGCCACCAGCATTTATTTTATTCAGCCCTTAACCGCTCAATCGGTAGAACCCAGCGTGATATTAAGCGAACAGACTGAAACTAGGCTTAGCGCTCCACCCACACCACCGCAGGCAAACTCTGCGAGCAGTGAAAAAGCGGCTCAAACCTCACAAAGCCCAACACAACAAACCATTATCACCATCAACAACCACGACTCAGCTAATGAGAATGCCAATCAAGCCTTGCTGCCCACCACAGAACCGGCCAAGCTTGCCAGCGACAATAACCAGCAACAGCCAGATGAAACGCGCACACTAAGCGTAACCAAGCCAGTTGAGCCAACCAGCCTCGCACTTAATGACCAGCATGCAGATAGCTTAAGCAGCCCTGCAGAGCCAGCACCAACCAGCGGCGGCCTTGAAAACAACACTCACCAACCAGCCCAACACTCGTGGTTCAACCAACAGCTGGTGCGAGCGCAATTAACATCAAACATACACCAGCGAGAACCTCAAGATAGGCTCGATAATGTCGCGTTGGCACAGCTCAACAAGCTGTATTTATTTGTTGAATTAAGACAAATGCAGGGGCAAACGGTGGAGGTTCATTGGTATAAAGAGCAGCAGCTACAAGCCTCTGTAGCACTGGCGATAGGCGGCCCACGTTGGCGCACCTATGCCAGTAAGCTGTTTAATAGCCACAGCCGCGGACAATGGCGAGTAGCGATTTTTCAGCAGCAACAATTAATTTTCGAGCAATACTTTACAGTACAATAGTCAGCAACGAGTCTATACATCTCTCGCAACGGCTACATAGATAAACTTAGGAGGTGCCATGGAATTAGAGCTAATCCGCAGTGCTTTGGGCTGGGGAGCCCTTATCAACATCGCCGTATTATTATACTGGTTCGCATTTTTAACCCTTGGCCATGACTGGACTTATAAGCTGCATTCCAAGTGGTTTAAATTGAGCGAAGAAAAGTTCGACCGCTTTCACTACCTAGGCTTGGCACTCTATAAAACAGCGATTATCGCGTTCTATCTAGTGCCTTACATCGCCCTGAGTATAGTGCTCGATTAGTCGGTATATAGAACGATGGACTTCGCTTCATTAATTGAATAGCCCGCCGTTGCCACACCTTCGACTGTTTGGATTTGAGTATGAATGGTGCCTTCAACCCACACTGGCTGCCATAAATCTTCCAGTTGTAGACCCTGACTATAACGCACATAGACAATTTGGTTAGGCGGTGGTGGCGGATAATGCAAACAAGCACCAAAGTATGGCACCAGCAAAAACTCCTTCACCACTTCACCTTCACTGTCTAAGGGCACCACAAAGCCGGGGATCCGTAAGGACTGACCGTCTAGATCTGGATTGATGCTCACGTTAAGGTTTTGCTGGCTAGCCTCCCCTAAGGGCGCATCATGATTAATCTCTGGCATGGCCATTTGTCGTTCGTTCTCTGGCAACAACTGTTCCCAAATATCGATACCGTCGGCGAATGAGCGTAGGCTCACTAGCAATAGCAGTAATATGTAATGCGTTAACTTCATTTTTTGAGTCCCTAAATTCTAATGCTCATACCGTCACTTAAAGAGTAACGATACGCCCGCCAGGCCGGTAACACACCAGCGATAAAACCTACTAGCACCACCGCCAACAACAAATAAAGCTGCTGTAAGTTGGGCCAAGTTAATACCAAGTAAAAGCCAAATTGACTCAACAACACGGGCTTCGCCGCCGCTAAAATAAGATACATGCTAAGCAGACCTAATACAGCCCCTAGCACACTTAACAGCAAAGCTTCTAGCAACAACAAACCAAAAATATGCCGAGGTTTAGCGCCTACTGAACGCAATATCGCCATTTCTCGACGACGCTCTTTTAGGCTTACCATTAAGGTACTCAGCATGCTCATCAAGCCAGTAATCACTACACAAATTGATACTGCCAGCAAGGCGCTTTCGGCAATGCTCAAGATACCCCATAACTCTTGCAGGGCTACCCCAGGCAAAATCGCCAGCAAGGCTTCATCTTTATATTCATTAATTTGTCGCTGAAGGCTAAAAATTTGCAACTTAGACTGAGTCCCCAGCATCATCGCCGTAATGCTGCTCGGAGTTAGCTGCTGCTCGCTATAAGCTTGCTGCTGAGGTGGTAAATGAATCGCTTCAATGCCGGCTAAAGAGGTGATCACACTGCGATCTACCGGCGTGCCTGTTGGCTCCAAAATGCCACTTACCACAAAGGGATAGTGCTCATGATTAACAAAGCTCACCGCCGCTAAACCATGAGCTACCACTATCTTGTCACCTAAGTGATACTGCAGTTTACGGGCAACTTCTGCCCCCAATACCACATCATAGGTATTTGCCAAAGCCTGACCTTGAGCAAAGCGCAGCGGCTGCTTGTTAGCATATTGGTAATGCTCAAAGAAACTATTGGTGGTTCCCATCACTCGATAACCTCGATGAGAGTCACCTAAAGAAATCGGAATCGCCCATTTTACCGTAGGCTGCTGAGTGATCTGCTGATAGCTATCCCAAGAAATATTATTGGTCGCATTACCGATACGAAATACCGAATACAATAACAATTGAGTGGGACCACTACGGGCTCCTACAATCAAGTCGGTACCCGATATGGTAGAAGCAAAGCTCGACTTAGCTTGGGTGCGTAGGTTCTCTACCCCCAACAACAACGCCACACTCAGCGCAATCGTCAGTAGGCTTAACAGCGCGGTACCGCGCCGTGCCCATAGGCTATGCCACGCCAAATTAAGCAGACTCATGAGCACCTCCCAGATTCAAGGCGGGAAGATCCACCACCTGCTGAAAACGCTGCGCCAAATCTTGGTCATGACTCACCAGTAACAAACTGCTGTCGCAGTGTTTCAGCTCGGCCATTAACAAGTTCATAAAGTGCTCTCGGTTAATTTTATCCAGCGCCGAAGTGGGTTCGTCGGCAATAATTAACTCTGGTGAACCGATCATCGCCCGCGCCGCAGCGACACGCTGCTGTTGGCCGATGCTAAGTCTTCCCACCGACTGTTGCAGTTGTTTATCGGGTAACTGTAAATGCGCCAATAAACGCCGCGCCTCTTCCAGCACGCTGGCAGAACGACTCAAGGCGCGCTGTTTGCGCAACTGAGAGAACTGGCAGGCCAAGGCCACATTCTCCAACACCGACAAATAGGGCAAAAGATTAAATTGCTGGAACACATAGCCAATATGGTCAGCCCGCAATTGGTCACGCTGGGCGGCCGATAAAGCCGCGCAATCCTGCCCCATAAAGCTTAGTCGCCCTTGCTGGGCGCTAATCACTCCAGCAATTAAGCTCAGCAGGGTAGATTTACCACAGCCACTGGGGCCGTGAATGAAGGTATGGCTGGCTGCTTTGATGCTAAGGTGGGGGATATGAATGGCCGGGTGAGATTCACCCGGCCACGCAAACACCACTTCATCTAAAGCCAGTAGAGAAGTAGCTTGAGACATCTTAGAGTTTCACCTGGTTATTATTGGGACCAAGATCGACAGCCACTTGGCCACGTTCGCTCACTCCCTGAACTCGAATCTTATGTAGATTAGGGAAAGCCTTGAACCAAAGTAGCTCGATGCTAGTTAATTGCTCGGCATCTTGACAACTAAACAAGTAATTCAAGTTTATATCCTGATGGGCTGCATGCTCATGCCCTTCATCATGATCATGCTCGCCGTTGTGCTCGTGCCCAGCATCGTGGTCATGCTCAGCGTCGTGCTCGTGCCCAGCATCATGGTCATGTTCTGCATCTTGCTCGTGCCCGGCATCATGGTCATATTCTGCATCATGATAGTGGTCGCCATCAGCTAATTCACCCCAGTCTTGACTTAAGTTGCTTAACTCACACTCTGCTTGATTAAACACAAACAGTTGCTCTATTTGCTGCACTGTCTGTTGAGCCGCTTGCAAAGTTTGCCGCTGCTGCTGATTAACCGGAGCATGCTCAAAGCCAAGTAAGTTGTCGGCTGGAGAATGCAGCTCTATTTGTAACTCACTGCCATTGGCAGCAAAAAACAACTCTGCCACACCATGTTGGTGAGCAGATTGGGCGCTAACCGCACCCGAGAATAGGCCAACAGAGCCTAAGAAAATTGCGCGTAATTTCATTGTAAGTTCCATGTATAACTAAATATAAACAGCCTTAAGCGGCAAGCTTAGATAAAGCTTGGGGCTTGGCTCAAAATGGTATCTCGATTAGTTATATGCAGGCGGGGCGCGCGCTTGGGCTCGCGCTGGAACTTGATATTGATAAGCACTGGCAGACAGCACCAGTAAGACAAACAGCACTAAAGGCACCATTAGCCCTGCGCTGCTGGCGACAGCACTAGTTAATTTATGCAGTTGTAAGCAGAGCTGACAGTGCTGATCATCATGACCGGGATCGAGGCGCTCAAGCTGGTGCTCAGCCCAAATAGCAGCCAGCCAAAGTACTGATACAATCAGTACCCAAGTAAGCGCCTTGTGCCAAGTCGGTTTATTCATCTTAAGCTGTTACCCTGCCACTACTATGACTCTACTATCTTCACTTCATAAGAGCCGAACTTACGAATGTTTATCACACCATTGTTAAAGATTAAATACTGTCCCTTAATACCTTGTAATTGGCCTTCCACTAACGGATTTTTGTCTAAGTTGAAACTGCTGATTTTGCTAGGATAACTGGCCACCGGATAAGATAAGTCCTGCACCGGCTGTTCTGGTAGACGCTGTATCGACTGCTCACCAAAGCGGTCCTTTAGCTGGGCTAAGGCGCTCTCAATCTCCGGCAGCAAACGCTCCCGCTCGGCCACTAAATCCAATTCCAGCGCATCTCCTTTAAGCATCGCTCGCCAGTTGGTTTTATCGGCAATGAGTTTCGCTAGTTCCACTTCCACCAAACCTGAGAGTTGTCGAGTGGCCACTTTTAGTATTGGCAAAGCTTGAGTGGCGCCTTGATCAATCCAACGCGTCGGGATCTGAGTATGACGGGTGATGCCCACTTTCAAGCCCGAGGTATTGGCCAAATAGACAAAATGAGGAATCATGCAATGCTCATCTCCCCACTCTGGTTCGCGACAGGTTCCTTGGTCATAATGGCAAGTTTCCGGCTTCATGATGCACATATCGCAACTAGCCAGCTTCCGCATGCACACAAAACAATAACCTTGGGAGTAACTTTTCTTACTGGCTTTACCGCAGTTACGACAATTAATCTTGCCAGTAAACTCAAAAGAAAAGATTTTGCCTATCAAAGGGTTAAGATGTAGTTCTTGTTCGCCTATAGGAAGGTAATATTGGATTTGCTCGCCCAATTCGGCGCGCATTTTTGATAAGTGACCCTGCATCCTGATCTAGCCTTTGCGGTATAAGTTGGGCTGAGCAGTCTAAAGCAAAGCGAGCCGCTGTCAAAGCTTGGCGTAACCCTAATAAGGATAGTCTTGGTCATCCCCTAGAGCATCAAGCATCAGTGCCCTTAGTTCTCCGCTTTCGATCATCTGCAACATCACCCGCTCAAATTGCTTCTGCAAATATTCGCCTCGTTTATTTGCAGCAAAACAAAAAGTCGAACCGTATTCCACCACATTATCAATAATAACTAACTGCTGATAATCACCGCCAAGTTTAAGCAAAGCCTGTTCGATTTCATCTCGATACTCAAGCACCGCATCCACTCTATCTAGCTTAAGCAGTTTAATCATCTGCTCAAGGCTAGCGTACTCCTTATAACGCGTGCCAGCGGGAAGCTGATCACGCCAATCATAACCAATCCGCGAGACCACAAACTTACCGTTTAAATCTAGCGAGGAGCGAAAACCGCTGGCTAAGCTCTGGGAAGTCAGCATGTCTGAGCGGTCTACTTCCACCAAGGAAGCACCACAGCGCGCGTCATCAAAATCGTCCTCCGAGGCACCAAACACTAAATCGACTTGCTGCTGCTCTAACATCGCAAGGCTGCGCGCATAAGGCATAAAAGTGACACTGTACTGATAACTCGGAAAAATCCGCTCGAATAAGGCGAAGTAATAACCACTACCGTCACGATTAGTATAATTAGCCCATTCTTGGGTCGCTATCATGATGGTGGTGCTTGCAGCAAACGACGCCAAGTGAAGACAATAAAATAGCAAGCAACAACAGTATTTCACATTTTTTACCTAGCGCGGACCATACCCACTGTAAGCATAGTCAAACAGCGCTATTGAAGGCTCGGATTTAGTAATAACTTATATGATCCCCTCAGGGATTCCGTTCTTTTTTGCCAAAGAGCTCCTTGTTTCTGCTCGAGAAACACGCTCTGCGCCGCGTAACATCGCGTCAATTAACTCGCCCGCATCAAATTTAGTTAAGGCTTCATCGGCCCCCACTTGGTGAGCCCGGTCAACGCTAATTTCACTCGATAAAGAGGTATGCAAAATAATATAGGCATCGGCCACACCTGGGTCACTACGCACTTCAAAGGTCAGTTCATAGCCATCAAGCCCCGGCATTTCTATGTCGCTCACCAACACATCAATCGGCTCACCAGCAGCGGCCGCTTGTTGCATCATTTTAAACGCCGTGGCCCCATCACTGGCAATTTGATAATCAATTTCAATGCTGTCTAAGGCTCCAGCTAACTGCTTTCTTGCGGTAGCCGAATCGTCCACCAGCATAATCTTCAACTGGCTCAAAATGGCTTGGTCAGGCAGACTAACAGAAACACGCACCTTGCTTTCATCGTCTGGGAACACGGTGGCAATCAGCTTTTCTATATCCAGTAGCTGCACCAATTTGTCATCTACTCTGGTAACCCCTGTAACATAGGCATTTTTGCCCAATGAGCTAGGTGGTGGATCGATGTCGCGCCAACGACATTCGGTGATTCGCTCAATGCCACGCACTAAAAAACCCAAGGTTTGGCGGCTCACATCGGTGATAATAATTGAGCACGATTCGCGCTCTTCTTTGCTAATAGGCCGGTAGCCAACGGCAGCAGCCATGTCGATAACCGATACGGTTTGGCCGCGCAACGAAGCAGAGCCTAATACGTAGGGGTGGGAGTGAGGCAAAGCAGTAAGCCGTGTATAAGGCACAATTTCACGTACTTTTAGGGTTCCAATCGCAAATAGCTGGCTCTGCGATAACCTAAAATGCAATAAACCTTGGGTTTGACTAGTAGCGCTACTCATCATGCATCCTTCATGTCAAAAATAACGATCAGTTAAACACAGCTTCGCCCAATGTTGGCTCAACCACAACATCCTTTTGGCGAAACTGTTCACAAACATCTTTAATTATAGTGCTGCTACAAGCCACATGAGGCTGAGTGGCCAGCGCCACAACAATATCAATTGCTGGTAACGGCGGCATAGTGGTAGCGCACACTTCTTGTAATTCACCTTTACTCGAACGCGCCATCGCCGCCACCGCTAAACCTTGTTTTACCATACCATAGAGTCCACTATGATTGGCACTGGTGGCCAGCAAACGATAAGGCCGTTCAGCCTTATCTAAACCGGCAATGGCACTGCTATGAAACTTGCAATCAGCTTCGTATAAGGCCAGAGGAATAGGCTGCTGTAGCGACAGGTCGCGCTGCGGATGACTCACCCACACCCCTTGATCGTGGCGCAATAAATAGCCCTCATCGCTATCAGGACTGCGGGTTAGAATGGCTAAATCTAACTCTCCGCCATCCAAACTTTGGCGTAACTGATAACTGGGAGCAGCGCGTAAGCGCAGCCGCAAATTCGGCAGCGCCTGCTGTAGTAGCTCTGAAAATAGTGGTAATACCGAGACACTGTAATCGTCGGGGCAACCCAGCCGCAGTTCAACCATAGTGTGGCTGTTCTTCATTTCCATTAAGGCTTGATCATGCAGACTCACAATGCGCCGCGCATAGCTAGCTAAGGCCTGCCCTGCAGGAGTTAACTGCAGGCTTCGGCCTTCTTTAATAAACAAGGGACTGGCCGCTTGTTGCTGCAATTTTTTCATTTGCGCACTGACCGCCGATTGAGTACGAAAAGTTTGGCTAGCGGCACGGGTAAAACTGCCACTTTCAACAAAGGCCAGCAAACTGCGTAAGGCGTCAATATCCATAGTTACCCATCATCAAGATTAATACTTAGTATTAAAATTTATCGTTATTCAAGTTGCCAGTAAATTGCCACACTAGCCAAACAAACACATCGGCAAGGAGCCACTATGATTTTGCATGACTACCTTCCCTCAGGCAATGGCTATAAGATCCGCCTGTTGCTCAATCTGCTTGATATCGACTACCAAGTAAAATGCTATGACATTGTCGCCGGGGAAACCCATACTCCTGCCTTTTTAGCTCTTAACCCCAACGGCAAGATCCCGGTATTAGAGTGGGATGATGGCCGTACTTTGGCTGAGTCTAATGCGGTTTTATATTATCTGGCTCAGGGCACGCGCTTTTGGCCAAGCGATCCTTGGTTGCAGGCGGAGATATTAAAATGGATGAATTTCGAGCAATATAGCCACGAGCCTAATATTGCCTCAGTGCGTTTTTGGTTGAGCCATGCTGGCATGAATGAGCTACGCCAAGCCCAACTCGCCGATAAACAACAGCAAGGCTATGCGGCGCTGGAATTAATGGAACAGCACTTAAAGCAGCATCAATATTTGGTTGCAGAGCAGTTAAGCATTGCCGACATTGCGCTATACGCTTATACCCATGTAGCGGAAGAAGGAGGCTTTGAATTAAGCCGCTTTGGCGCAATTCAAGACTGGTGTCAGCGAATTGCCAGCCAAGCAAACTATATTGCGATAGATGACGATACTAAGGTCTGCGCTTAGGCTATCAGCGCCAAGCCCACTTGGCTTAAGTGGGCTCGGCTCAATACTTACAGTTTAACCAGTAATTTGCCTTGGTTTTCACCGCTAAACAATAAGTTAATACCATCGATAGCCGAAGCTAAACCGTCTAGTACGTGCACTCGATATTGCAGTTTTCCTGCTTGTAGATAGCCTGCTACCTGCTGCATTAATTGCGGCGCCTTATCAAAATGATCGGGCATGGTGAAACCTTGAATCGACAAACGTTTCTTAATAATCTGCATCCAGTTTGGTCCCGCCGAAGGCTGCTCGCTGTTGTAATCAGCAATCATGCCACACACCACAACACGGCCAAAGGTGTTCATATTATCGAAGGCCACCTGTTGAATCGGCCCACCAGTATTTTCAAAATAGATGTCTATACCGTTCGGGGTCAGCTCGGCGACTTGTTCTGCAAGCTGTTCAGACTTGTAATTAACCGCACCATCAAAGCCCAATTGCTCCACCAACCAACGGCACTTTTCATCACTACCGGCTACGCCAATTACCCGCAAGCCTTCAGCCTTGGCCATTTGCCCCACTAAGGAACCAACTGAACCAGCCGCGCCACTGACCAACAGGGTTTCTCCAGCCTTGGGTTTAGCTATGCCAAGCAAGCCTTGAGCAGCCGTCATTCCTGGCAACGCTAATACCGCTAGCACCGCTTCTGCTGACAAACCTTCGGGTACTAAATTGACCCCGGCACCGTTACTGATGGCCTGTTCCGTCCAACCGAACATTCCCATCACTCGTGCACCTTGAGGAAAATCTGGGTGGCGTGACTCCACTACTTCACCAATGCCGCTAGCGCGCATTACCGCCCCTAATTCTACTGGTGGAATATAACTATTGGTGTCTTCGCTCATCCATCCACGCATTGCTGGGTCTAAAGACATGTGAGTTTGTTTCACTCGAAATTGCCCTTCTTGTAGCTCAGTTGGTGAGTGCTCTCTTAACTCGAAACAGCTGGCTTCGATCACATTAACGGGACGTTTTACAAGATGAACGGCTTGATAGCTAGACATGATGTTTCCTCTAAATAGCGGGTGTAATTGTTATCAAAAACATTATAAATAAAACCACAACTGGCAATAAATGACCAAATTAGCTAAACTTTTTTGTCTTTATGACAAAAATAGCCCTATGGATAAACTACGCGCACTTCACTATTTTGCCCACTTGGCAGAATCGGCCAGTTTTACCAAAACCGCAGCTGCTTTTGACGTTCCGGCCTCATCGGTATCGCGACGCATTGCCGACTTAGAAGCGCTGTTGCAACAGCAATTACTTGAGCGTAGCACTCGGCAGGTAAAATTGACCGAACTCGGTGCCCTGTATTACCAACAAATTTTACCCGCTCTCAGTAGTTTGGATGATGCAGAAGCGCTACTGAAACAGCAACAAGCTCACCCCAGCGGACTACTCTCCATCAGCGCCATGCCCAGTTATGGCGAACGTTGCCTAACGCCAATTTTAAACGAGTTTTCTCAGCGCTACCCCGATATAGTGTTGGATTTGCATTTTAGTGACCAACTGACCAACTTACGCCGCGACCCCATCGATATTGCCATTCGCGGTGGCCAAGCTCCCGACGAGCGCATCGTGGCGAAAAAGCTCACCAGCAACCATTTTGTTTTGTGCGCCTCTCCAGCTTACCTCGCCAAATACGGTACACCTAACTCGGTGCTAGATCTTAATCAGCACCTCAGCTTACGTTATCGAGGCCCAGGCAAAGTATTGCCTTGGCTGGTCAAGCGACCACAGGGTTGGCAAGAGTTACAGCCGAAAATTCGTCTCATCAGCAACCATGGTAGCCATCTGTTAAATGCCGCCAAAAATGGTGAGGGCATTGCGCTATTACCCGAGTGGGGGGTTCAGCAAATGCTTGATGAGGGCAGCCTGCTGCGGCTGACTCTCGACCACGAGGTTACTGTAGCGCCTGTAGAGACCAATGGAATTTATCTTTTATACCAACGGCTTAAATATCAGATCCCCAAAGTAAGGGTGGCTGTAGACTTTATCACCGAGCATTTGGCGCAAGCTCCAAGATAAATTTATAGCAGCCGGCGATGCAACAACTGTTTCAACTACAAAAACAGTTAACTTAAGCAGAATATATTGGTTGCATCGTTAAGTTGTTTAATATTTGCACTTTTCTCTGCAGAATAGTTTGTTAAGCTAATGTTAATAGGGATTTTGACGTTCAGCGCAAACTGCGCTTTAAGCTCTTAGCAAAGGGATCTGTATATGAGTGAGTCGGTCAATGACCATCAATATGTTCGTTTTGTCGATGTAAAAAAAAGCTACGATCAACGCAGCTTAGTGGTAAAAAACTTCAACCTAGATATTAAAAAAGGGGAGTTTGTTACTCTATTAGGGCCTTCTGGCTCGGGAAAAACCACCTGTCTCATGATGTTGGCTGGCTTCGAAGATGTCTCCAGCGGACAAATTCTGGTAAATGGCCAAAACATTACCAATGTCGCTCCCTATAATCGCAACATTGGCATGGTATTTCAGCATTACGCCCTGTTTCCTCATATGACGGTCGCCGAAAACCTCGCTTATCCGCTGATGGTACGCAAGCTACCCAATGAAGTAATTAAACGTAAAGTGGCCGAATCTTTGGCCTTGGTTGAATTAGAAAACTTTGGCAAACGCTATCCAGGCCACCTTTCCGGTGGTCAAAAACAACGGGTCGCACTGGCTCGTTCGCTGATTTTTGAACCTTCGATTGTACTGATGGACGAACCGTTGGGAGCCTTGGATAAAAACCTTCGCGAACAAATGCAACTCGAAATCAAACGTCTTCACGAGTCCATCGGTTTTACCGCTATTTACGTCACCCACGACCAAACCGAAGCGCTTACGATGTCTGACCGCATCGCGGTGTTTAATGATGGCGTAGTGCAGCAATGTGCCGCTCCTGATGTACTTTATGAACGTCCGCAAAACGCCTTTGTGGCCGACTTCATCGGTGAAAACAACCATCTTGCGGGCAAGGTCTTAGAACGCAATGACAACCAAGCCAAGGTAGAATTAAGCGACGGTAGCATTGTTAAAGGTCTAGCCATGGACTGCCCTGACGTCGGACATAGCTGTGTCCTTGCGGTGCGTCCCGAAAACTTATTCATTGAAAGCGACAAACATCATTTCGAAAACAGTATTGAAGCTGAATTTATGACCCGCCTCTACGTGGGTGATTTTATTCGTTACTTCTTCAAGTTGAGCGACAAAACCGAGCTGATGGTAAAAGTACTAAACGATCACGATGCGCCTAATATCGCTGCTGGCGCAATCAGTAAGCTAACTTGGTCAGTTAAAGACGGGTTAGTGTTTACTCCCCCCCAACGATCTTAATGCTAAAGGATGGAACCTATGAAACGACTACTCCCAGCAATTGCCCTTGCATCACTGTGCAATTTCGCCAGTGCAGACCAGCTCACCGCGGTGTCTTTTGGCGGCGCTTATGGGGCGGCCCAGCAAAAACACATGCTGGATCCCTTTATGGAAAAAACCGGTCACAAAATCTTGTTTGAAAACTACTCGGGTGGTATTGCCGAAATTAAGGCGCAAGTGGAAAGTGGCAACATCCTTTGGGATGTTATTGATGTAGAGGTAATTGACTTAGAGCGTGCCTGTTCAGAAGGCCTGTTAGAAGTTATTCCGCACGATACACTGCCACCAGGTGATGATGGCACCCCAGCAGCCGAAGACTTCAGTGAAGCGGCGCTAGCCAATGAGTGTGGTGTGGGTAACATCGTTTGGACAGTACTGTTTGCCTACAATAACGACACCATTCAAGGCGGCCAGCCTAGCAGCATTGCCGACCTATTTGACACCAAAACCTACCCCGGTAAACGCGCCCTGCGTAAACGCCCTCAGGTTAACCTCGAGTGGGCATTAATTGCCGACGGTGTGCCAAAATCTGAAGTCTACGATGTTCTCGAAACTGAAGAAGGCCAAGCACGCGCTTTTGCTAAATTAGCCTCAATTAAAGATGACATTGTTTGGTTTGATAGCTGGTCACAAGCCCCACAGCTACTTAATGATGGCGGTGCGGTAATGGTGCAATCAGCCAACGGCCGTATTTTTGATGCGATTCAAAGTGAAGGCAAACCCTTTGAAATGGTTTGGGATGCTCACCTCTACGATTTAGACGTTTGGGCGATTGTGAAAGGTACTAAGAAAAAAGAACTAGCGATGGAGTTTATTCGCTTCGCCACTGGTTCAAAACCCTTAAGCGGCATGCCTGAAGTCGCTTACGGTCCAACCCGTAACTCTTCTTACGCTTATGTGGATGAAGCGGTCATTCCTAAGTTGCCTTCTTCTCACCTAGATGAAGGGGTTAAAGCCTCTGGTGAATTTTGGGCCGACTATGGCGAGTCTTTAGGCGAGAAGTTTAACGAATGGCTACTTAAATAAGCCAGCCGCAAACTAGAGGTGAAGATGGATAACAACAGTCTTAGTGTAGAAGAAATCATTCACAGCCGGCGCTTAATGAAACGCAAAAAGCGCCTATTGCTGCTGTTTACTATGCCGCTGTTAATATTTGTCTTCATCACCTTTATTTCGCCAATAGCCACCATGCTCTACCGTAGTGTCTACCATCCTACGGTGAGCCAACTGATCCCGCTGACACTAGTAGAGTTAGAGCGCTGGGATGAGACCGCCGAGCAACTCCCCAATGGCGATGCCTTAAAGCAATTCAGCCTTGAACTGCAACAACTGGCCGAACAACGTTTATCGGGCAAGCTAGCTGAAGAAATTAACCGCTTAAAACCAGGCAGCTCTAGTTTAATCAAATCTAGCGCGCGCAAACTGAAACGTAAAAGTGTTGATGAACTCAATCAGCAAGGCGATCAACTGCTGCTCAGTCACTCTAAAAAATGGCAGGATATTAGCGTATGGCGAGCCATTAAACGTGCTGGCCCGGCATTTACCGACAGCTATTATCTCACCACCTTAGATTTACAACGCAATAGCGATGGCGAGATAGAACAGCGTGATACCCAAATTTATTTAAAGCTATACTGGAAAAGCCTAAAGATTGCCTTAATCATTACTCTGTTAACGGCGCTGCTGGCTTATCCCTTATCTTATTATTTGGCGAACGCGCCAAGTAAAATCGCTAACCGTTTAATGGTATTAGTATTGTTGCCGTTTTGGACCTCACTACTGGTACGCACCACCTCTTGGATCGCCATTCTGCAAACCAATGGCGTAGTCAATTCTACCCTGATGAAAATCGGCATCATCGATCAGCCTCTAGAGCTGCTTTACACTCAATTTGCCACCATCATCGCCATGACTCATATCTTATTGCCGTTCATGATTCTGCCACTGTACAGTGTGATGAAAAATATCGACCCCAGTTATTATCGGGCGGCCTTGTCGTTGGGCTCGAAACCACTTCCGGCTTTTATCAAAATCTATCTGCCAATGACCGTGCCCGGCGTCAGCGCGGGTGCCTTGTTAGTATTTATTATCTCCATTGGTTACTACATTACCCCTGCCATCGTGGGTGGTACCGAAGGGCAAATGATCTCTAACATCATTGCCTTCCATATGCAGTCTTCAAACAACTGGGAGTTGGCCGCAGCACTAGGCTCATTATTACTGGCGCTAATCATTGGCTTGTACTGGCTCTACGATCGCTTTGTCGGCGTGAATAACATCAAGTTGGGTTAACTATGAAAAACTACCCTAAATACTTTACCTTCTGGCACATCTTCGCCCACTACGGCCTGCGCTTTAGCTCGCTGCTGGTATTAGCGTTTTTAATGTTGCCGATCTTAGTCATTATTCCTCTGTCGTTTAATGTTGAGCCCTTCTTTACCTTCACCGACGGCATGTTGGCCTTAGACCCAGAAGCCTACTCCTTAAAATGGTATGCCGAAATTTGGCATGATGATAAGTGGCTGTTGGCCATTAAAAACAGTTTCTTGATTGGCATTTGTGCCACCTTAATCGCCACCGTATTAGGTACGCTAGCGGCCATTGGTTTAAGCAATCCAGCTATGCCTTGGCAAAAATTATGGATGGCGATTTTATTGTCACCGATGATTGTACCGCTGATCATCACCGCCGCGGGCATGTACTTTTTTTACAGCCAACTCAACTTGGCTGGTTCCTATTTAGGCGTTATCTTAGCCCACGCTGCCTTAGGTACCCCCTTCGTGCTGATCACCGTTAACGCTGCCTTGTCAGGCTTTGACTATTCCTTGGTGAATGCCTCGCTGGGGCTAGGTGCTCGCCCTACCTTTACCTTTTTCAAGGTGATCATGCCCTTGATTAGACCGGGAGTGATCTCTGGTGCCTTGTTTGCCTTTATTACCTCCTTTGATGAAGTGGTAGTGGTGCTGTTCTTGGCTGGTCCAGAGCAACGCACCATTCCTCGCCAAATGTTTTCTGGATTAAGGGAACAAATTAACCCCACCATTTTAGCTGTGGCCACCTTATTAATTCTAATCTCTGCGCTATTACTGTTTACTATTGAATACTTGCGGGCACGTGCCGAGCGTATTCAAACCGGCGACCTCGACGATTAACCGAGCAAGCTCGGTTAATCTCAGCACCTTCCCTTGCTCATTTTAATTGAGCTAAAAAATTAAATAATATTGCTCAAGGCTATTTATTGTTAACTGAAGCATTACGCTGATTTTATCCACTTAACAATCAATAGCCAACGGCTATTACTATTATAGATTCAATCGTTTTTACTTATCATTATAAAAACTGGATACTAAACCCATCGAAACAACGAACACCATTTATTAGTACTTAACATCTTACGGAGAAATATTATGTTAGAGAATCGCGAAGGCCAATCAGTACCCAATGTAACTTTCCATACTCGCCAAGGCGACGCATGGGTAGATGTGACCACTGAACAACTATTTAAAAACAAAACAGTTGTAGTATTTGCCCTACCCGGTGCCTTTACGCCAACTTGTTCATCAACTCACTTACCACGCTACAACGAGCTAGCGGGTGTACTTAAAGAAAACGGCGTTGACGACATTGTGTGTATCAGCGTCAACGATACCTTTGTAATGAATGCGTGGCTGGCCGACCAAGAAGCAGACAACATTACTGTTATTCCTGATGGTAACGGTGAATTCAGCGAAGGTATGGGCATGTTAGTCGATAAAGACGAGCTAGGTTTTGGCAAACGTAGCTGGCGCTACTCAATGCTAGTTAAAGATGGCGTGATCGAAAAAATGTTCATCGAGCCAAACGTACCAGGCGACCCATTTGAAGTATCAGATGCCGACACCATGCTGGAATACATTAATGCCGATGCAAAGAAACCATCTGCTATTAGCATTATTACTAAGCCAGGTTGTCCATTCTGTGCCAAAGCCAAGCAATTGCTAATCGACAAAGGCCTTGCTTACGAAGAAATCATCTTAGGTACTGATGCCACCAGCGTAAGCCTAAAAGCGATTAGCGGCCGTAGCACCGTGCCTCAAGTGTTCATTGAAGGTAAGCACATCGGCGGTAGCGACGAGTTAGAAGCTCACTTCGCTTAAACCCAAGGCTCAAGTGTTCAGGCGAGTCAATCACTCGCCTGACCTTAACAATCATTGCTGTTTCAAAGGTATTACCATGTCCAATTTCGAAGTAACACAATCTGTAGATGTAGCCATTATCGGCGGTGGAACCGCAGGTTTAGCCGCTTACCGTGCAGCCAAAGAACACACAGACTCAGTATTGATGATTGAAGGGGGCCCTTACGGCACCACTTGTGCTCGAGTGGGCTGTATGCCCAGCAAACTGCTGATTGCCGCAGCAGAAAATGCTCATCAATATGAAAAATCTGCCCAATTTGGCGTTAACTTGGGCAAACCACAAATCGATGGCCATGCAGTTATGCAACGAGTCAAATCAGAACGCGACCGTTTTGTTGGTTTTGTATTGGAGTCTGTTGAAGGCATTGAGCCGCAACATAAACTCGAAGGTTATGCCGAGTTTATCGACTCTCAGCATTTAAAAGTAAAACATGCCGATGCTAGCGAATCGGTGATTGCAGCCAAACGTATCGTTATCGCCAGTGGTTCACGGCCCGCTTACCCTGCCGCTTGGCATGAGCTGGGTGAACGCTTAGTGGTAAACGATGACATTTTTGAGTGGGACACGCTACCCAAATCAGTAGCGGTATTTGGCCCCGGTGTGATTGGCCTAGAACTGGGTCAGGCCTTACATCGTTTAGGCGTGAAAGTCCTGATGTTTGGTATTGGCGGCATTGTTGGTCCCTTAAGCGATCCAAGCTTAAACGACTATGCCAACAAGGTATTTGCTGAAGAATTTTACCTCGACTCCGACGCTAAAGTTGACAGCATTGAACGCAGTGACAATGGGGTGAGACTTCGCTACCAAGACAAGCAAGGTAACACCGTAGAAACCGAAGTAGAGTACTTGGTGGCAGCCACTGGTCGTCGACCCAATACCGACAAACTTGGCTTAGACAAACTAGATATTAAGCTCGACCAACGCGGTGTACCGGTTGCCGATCACTACACCTTGCAAACCGCGCTAGCGCATATTTTTATTGCCGGTGATGCCAGCAACCAAATTCCGTTGCTTCATGAAGCCGCCGATCAAGGTAAAATCGCCGGTGATAACGCAGGCCGCAGCCATGAGGTTCGCGCCGGTTTACGCCGCACCCCAATTGCGGCGGTATTCAGTGAGCCACAGATCGCCATGGTAGGGGAAAGCTACCGTGACATAGAAAAACGCTTAGGTAATTGTGGCTGTTTTGAAGTGGGTGAAGTCAGTTTTGAAAATCAAGGCCGTAGCCGCGTGATGTTAGTCAATAAGGGCATGGCTCACCTGTATGGCGAACAAGGTACAGGCCGCTTCTTAGGCGCAGAAATTATCGGCCCCAACGCCGAACACTTAGCTCACTTGTTAGCTTGGGCGCATCAAGCCAAGATGACTGTCTCGCAAATGCTGGACATGCCTTTCTATCACCCGGTAATAGAAGAGGGTTTACGTACCGCTCTGCGCGACCTCAACGCCAAGTTACACCTTGGCCCAGAAATGATTGATGCCTGTATGGAATGTGGTGTGGGTAGCTAATCCCAATAAGCCAAATAACAACAGCCCCGCAATTAAGCGGGGCTTTCATTTTTAATGACAAAAAAAATATTAAAAGGTTAGTATGGGCTAGACACAGAGTAAAACTTATCAATACCGCCAGTTTGCTCTATGCTAACCCTAGCTTTATTTGAACAAGGATGCTCAGTAATAGCGCTCATGACTCACTTTAGTAATTTTTTCCGCCTCATACTATTGCTCATCGGCTTAATGCATAACGCACATGCCGACGATTACAGCGGCCAGCAGCAAATCTATTTAGCCGAAGATCAACAAGTATTACCACATCGCTATAACGACATCAAAAATTGGCTGACCAAGCTGCAAAATGTCGATAGCGTGGCGCTTAACGGCGGTAGTTATTGGCTGGTCAAAAAAATTGATATATCTCACCCCCAAGAATGGATTGCCAGCGTTGATGGCCCGGCGATAGAAAATATCGATTACTACCTTTACTCCGAAGGCAATCAAATTCGCCATTTAAGCAGTGGTTACCTGCATCCTTACGAATACTTATTTAGCTATGCGCGCCACATCGATACTCCTAGCCTAGGCGGCTATTGGTTAATCACTCGTGTATCTAGCCACTTTTATACCGAACAACCGCAGTTAAATTTTGGCCCCAAACCTCGCATGAGCCAACTTTATCACTGGCGAGCCAGTATCATTACTTTCTGTTTAGGGGCGGTATTGGTATTAGCCATTTACAATGCCGCCATTGGCTTTGTGCAACAAGACAGAGTCTTTGCCTACTTCAGCGCCTATGTGTTTGCCATTGTGATTGCTTTGGCCTCGATTTTTCATATCGGCTCCGACCTATTTGGCATCAAGAACCCTAAGCTCTACATGCTGCCAGTACTATTTATTCCGCTATGTAGCTTGTTGTTTTATTCACGCTTTCTCGACTTACAGCAAGTTTCACTGTCGTTATGGCGCGCCAACCGCCTAGTTATGTTACTTAGCATCATTGCCATGCCCATCATTGTGATTTGGATAAATTGGACAGTGGTGATTGTTTATACGATATGCTTGTTATGGGTTGCACTCTCGTTTGTCTGTGCCATCTACAGTTTCAAAAAAACGGCAATACAGGGGCGTTTGTTTGTATTATCCACTCTCATCTTGCTGGTGCCTACCAGCCTGCTAGCCTCTTCTTTTGTCCCGAAATCCACCTCCTTAATCCTCGCGGCAGATTTATCTGTGGTGCTGTGCGCCATCGCCAATACCCTGTTGATGTCGCTCGCGCTCAATTACAAATTCAAACAAATCAGCATCAGATCCGCGCAGGTGGCCGAGCAACTTCATCAAGAGCGCGACGCCGCTCGCTCAGATGCCTTGACCGGCCTACAGAACCGCTATGCATTTAATGAATATGTCGGCAAGATCCCGTTTGAAAAAGCTCCCTACCTCTGCTTAGCTCTCATCGACATCGATTATTTAAAAACCATCAATGACCAAGCAGGCCACCAAGAAGGCGATAAGTTAATTAAGCTAGTAGCCGATGCCCTCACTTTGGTGTTTAATCACCAAGTGCAGCTATTTAGAATTGGCGGCGATGAATTTGCGGTCTTTAGCCAAGAGCTTAGCCGTCAACAAGTTGATGAAAAGCTAGCGATTGCCGACAGAATCATTCAGCTTAATGGCACCGCGCAAAGCGGTATTAGCTTTGGTAGCGCTACGACCGATGATTGCCAAGATGCCGAGCAACTGTTCTACAAAGCCGACATGACCATGTATCAACAAAAGGCTCAGCGTAAACAAAAAAGCAAACCCTTGAGTAACATCCAACTCGCCTAAAGTTGCACTATCTCGGCTCAGCTTGATATAACTAAGCCTCAGCAAGCGCCAAACGCTGTAGACTATTCATTCACCGTTTTAATGGATCAGCTGATGATTATTTCTCCCCAACTCACTGGCAATGTAGCGCGTAACTGCCACCCTCTAGGTTGCCAAGCCAATCTGCAACAACAAGTTCACTACCTAAAACAACAGCCAACAATACAAGGCGCTAAGAAGGTGCTGATTCTGGGCGCGTCATCAGGTTTTGGTTTAGCCTCTCGACTCAGCCTCGCCTTTGCCGGCAATGCCGATACCATTGGTCTCTCCTTTGAGCGCGGCCCCAGTGAAAAAGGCCTTGGCACGGCGGGCTGGTATAACAATATCTATTTCCGCCAACTCGCAGAACAGCAGGGCCTGATCGCCAAAAATTTCATTGGTGATGCTTTTTCGCCAACCATGCGAGCCGAGGTGATTGATTACATCAAAAACCAATTTGGGGGTCAGGTAGACTTAGTTATCTATAGTCTAGCGACCGGCAAACGCACCACCGCCTCTGGGCAGTGGCAATCAGTACTAAAAACCACCGACAAGCCGCTGCATGGCTACAGTATTAACTTACAAACCGAGCAACTAGAGCCTCAAACGGTGGAGGTAGCCAGTAGCGAGGAGCTTGAAGCCACTTGTAAGGTAATGGGTGGAGATGAGTGGCAAAACTGGATTGACGCCCTGCAACAGGCCAAGGTATTAGCCAAGGGTTGTACCACCATTGCTTATTCCTATGTTGGCCCAGAGCGTACCGCCGCCATTTATCGAGATGGCACCATTGGCCGCGCCAAACAGCACCTGCACGCCACCGCCGAACAGCTCAACCAACAATTAAGCCAACAGCTACAGGGCCACGCCTACGCCTGTGTATGCAAGGCCTTGGTCACCAAAGCCAGTGTTTACATTCCGGTGATGTCACCATACATCGCACTACTCTATAAGGTAATGAAAGAACAAGGCCTACATGAAGAATGCCTAGAGCAAAGCTATCGCTTATTTAGCCAACATTTATACCCCGAGGACGGCATAGTTAAACTGGACCGGCAACAGCAACTGCGCATCGACGATTACGAGCTAAGCAACCCAGTGCAACAGCAAATTGATCAGCGCTATCCCTTAATTACCAGCGATAACTTTAAACAAGTCACCGACTTCGCCGGGTATAAACAAGCCTTTTTACAGTTAAATGGCTTTGCCATAGATGGCGTCGACTATCAGCAAGCGATTGACGAAACTGCCTTAAAAGAATTACAGCCATGATCCAGATTCGTCCGATCAATGCAGAACAAACACTGGCCATTCGCCAACGAGTACTGTGGCCGCAACACTCGATTGAATTTTGCCGAGTCGCAGAAGACCAACAAGCTCAGCACTTTGGTGGCTGGCTAGACGAAGACTTAGTGATTGTGGCCTCACTGTTCACCGAGCAACGCCAGTTAAGATTACGTAAGTTTGCCTGCCTGGAACAATATCAAGGTCGTGGCTTTGGCCGTCAGCTATTACAGAGCTTAATCGAGCAGCATCAACATAGAGGACTGGAAAGATTTTGGTTTGATGCGCGTTGCAGTGCCATAGGCTTTTATCAAAGCTTGGGCTTTAGCGTTTGCAGTGACACTTTCGATAAACATGGTGTGGCTTATGTAAAAATGGAACAAGCACTGACCCCTTAAAATTTGAGCGAAAAAAAGGAGAAGCATCAGCTTCTCCAGTTTTTCTGTCGGTCAACAAAGGTCAGATCTTATTTCTTTATCGCGCCAGTCCGTGGAACGATGGAAATAGAGTAATGATAGCGTTTTCTTGATGCAAGTATTTTCCCCTTTTATCCCAAGAAATTCGATCAAGCTCACTTAAATTCACCAAATAAGTGATCTAGATCAAGGAACCGAACCTTACTTGGAAATTACAAGCTAAACCTATGTTTTATAAGACTTAGACACCAATAAACGGTCCTTTATCAGATAACAAGTCGGTGTTTTCAAATAGTACAATCTTTTGAAAATTAACAAATAAAATTAGTGACTTCATTAAAAATAAGCGCTTTGTTTGCTAACTGAATAAAACACACTAAATAATGGAGTAAATGTCGAACCGATGTGTTTTGGTGCTGAGTTGGTTGGCAGCCGCTTTCCCCGCAAGAGGTGTGGCAGTACTAGGGCGTTTTACTACTACCCGCTTGCTGGCAATGTTTAAGGCTTGCTGCAGTAATTCATCGGCATCCGAGTCGGCCCCGACTAAATGCTGAAAGATGCGCATTTCCTTTTTCACCTGTGCCGACTTCTTGCGGTGGGGGTACATGGGGTCTAGGTAAACAACTTCCGCTTGTAAGTGATGCTGTTGGATATCGCTAATACTATTGGCATGAATTAACTTCATTCTTTGAGTCACCCACTCCCCGATATCAGGATCGGCTTTAGCCCGATTCAAGCCATCTTCCAGCAAGGCGGCCACCCAAGGGGAGCGTTCGAACATAGTGACTTGGCAACCCAGATTAGCCAATACAAAAGCATCTCGACCTAAACCGGCGGTGGCATCTATCACACTGGGACGCTGGCCCTTTTTCACGCCTACCGCCTTGCTTACCGCTTCGGCACCACCATAATGCCGACGATGGGCCGCTTTGCCCGCTAAAAAGTCGACTTTAATCGCCCCCAGCTTGGCTTCATCACACCAACGCAGGCTTAAGCCATTGCCATCTAGTAATAAGCAAAAGCCCGTCTCTGGCAACTCCGCTACGCGCAGCATAGAGAAACGCCGTTGTAACGACTCGGCGTAATTCAAATCGGCATCTGGCAGGCAATATAAACGGGGCGCTTCAGCACTCAATTAACGACTCTCCTGAAAAACTTAGTAAATTTGCGAGAAACGGCATTATTTTAATACCAGCATTTCAATCGGAACAGGTTTCCCAAAATGGTAACCCTGAGCGTAATCCACACCAATCTCGGCCAATATCTGATTAATCGCCTGATTCTCCACAAACTCGGCAATGGTTTTCTTGCCCATCACCTGAGCCATTTGGTTGATACTGTTTACAATGGCTGCATCCATTTTATCGTTTTCTAAATCACGAATGAAAATGCCATCAATTTTCAAGTAATCAATTGGCAGCTGCTTTAAATAGCCGAAAGAGGATAGACCAGAACCAAAGTCATCGAGCGCGATTTTACAACCCAACTGGCGAACTTTTTGGAAAAACTGAGTGGCCACATCCAGATTAGCAATCGCTACCGTCTCGGTGGTTTCAAAACACAGTTTATTCATCGGCAAAGCGCTACTCTCAAGGGTAGCCAGCAACCATTCAACAAACTCGGTATTGCCTAAAGACTGGCCGGATAGGTTCATCGAACACATATTTAAACGCGTTAAATGGCCAGGGTTTTCACTGAGCCATTGCAAACTTTTAGCAATCACCACCCGGTCGATGCGGTCGGCCAAGTTGTAGTTTTCCGCTGCTGGTAAAAATGCCCCCGGAGGAACCACTCTACCGTCTTCGTCAATCATCCGAATCAATACTTCATAGTGTAAGTAGTCACTATCGGTGGCCGAAACAGGCACAATGGCTTGGGCATACAACAAGAAGCGTTCTTCACGTAGTGCTTTTTGGATCCGGGTCACCCATTCAATTTGTCCTTGTCTCTCCAGTAACATCTGGTCATCCATTTGATACAGGTAGACACGGCTGCGCCCCAAAGACTTAGCAGTAAAGCAAGCATTATCAGCCTGCGCCAACACCTGCTGAGAAGAGCCTTGCTGCTGCTGGAATAAGGTTACCCCAATACTACAACCGAAACTAAACATGCGTTCGTCATGAACATAATGAGTATCGCTAAGCTTGTCGATGACCTGGTCGGCAAATGCTAGGCTTTCTTGCAACGAGGTTTGCTCAAGCAAAATAGCAAACTCATCACTACCTAGGCGGGCTACAATCGCCTGCTCCGGCAACATCTGATTTAACACTCCCGCCACCTGCTTCAAAGCTTGGTCGCCCGAGGCATGGCCAAAGGTATCATTAATCACCTTGAACTGGGCTAAATCAATAAACAACAGAGCATGTTGCAGTCCATTCGGCTGCTTATCACCTAGTAAATACTCTAAGCGGCGTTCGAAAAATCCTCGATTGTAGATCCCGGTTAACGAATCATAATTAGCATGAAAATCTAGCTCTTTAGCCAAACTTCGCGTGGTGGTGATATCTTCACAAACCAGCATATACAAATCTTCGTCGGCCATTTTGACAAAAGACTCTTTGAACCAAAGGATTTTACCTTGGTTGGTTTGGTAGGCCACTTGGCGAGTTTGTTTGACTTGCCCAATGCCATGCAAATAAGCCAACAGACTGAGCTGCAGTTGTTGGTCGGTGTATAAGGTTCGTAATTGGGCCAAATTTAACTGCTGCTGACTAAAACCAAGATGTTCTGCCGCGACCTGGTTACAACATACAATCACCCCTAAATGATTCACTAAAAACAGCATCGCGGGACTATGTTCAAACAAACTTCGATAGTGCCGTTCACTCCGTTTTAGTTGCTGCTGTTGCTGCTGTAGAGGGCTTAAATCACGCATTTCAAGTACTAGCGCTTCCAGCTGCCCACGCTGGTGCAGCTGCGGCTTCAGCGAAAAGTCATATAACAATGTGCCTTGTTGCTGCACAAAATCTGCCTGAAAGCGCTGCGTTTCACCATTTAAACCTTGAGCGATGGCCTCTCTGAGCTGCTGTTTTAGATCGAGTTGGCTCTGCCAAATATGGCTATCTAGCAAAGAGTTACCGACCAGAAAATCTGCCCGCTCACCTAATAGTTGCTGCATCGCCTTATTCATTAACAATACGTGACCGTCAACGTCGAGCAAAGCACAGGCCTGCTCAGTATAGGTGAAGACCCTATCGAGCTGTTGTTGCTGAACTAAGGCCTGACGTTTCAAACGACGGTTAAGCAACCAAATCGCGTATACCACTGCCACCAATACAAAGCAGATAACCGCCACGATTAGCAATGAACGGTAACGTTCAAACCAGGTTTGATAAGCACGCTGATTGAGCAATATGCTATTTTTTGCCAAATGGGTCGGTGATATTTTCCAGCGCGCCAGTTGTTCACTATCAAACAGGTAGTGCTGAGGAGCACGTGCAGCAATCGGAATATCACGAATATCGGTGCCTTGCAGCACTTGGTTAAGCATCTGCCCCACCGCTTCGCCTAGCGTATTTGGCAAGCTAACAAAGCCCCCGACCGCCCCATAACCAATGGCATCCCCCCACAAACTAAATAAAGGTGCCCGAGAAGCCTCAGACAAAGACGCTATCGCTTGTTCTGATAGTTGCTTTTGACCGATCTTAGACAAGTGCAAATTGCCCAATAACACCGCTTGATTTCGTGAAAGCTGCGAGGTTTTGGCCTTAACCTCTTCGTAATTACCGCCCTGCCACAGGGTGTAGGAGATGGCAAACTGCTTGGCGAGTTGAGTAAAGTTATTACGCACCTGCTGGCCCATGGGGCTATCATCGGTTAATAAGTGAACAGCTTCTAAATTGGGGACTAATTGACGAATTAATAACAAGTTTTCACGCAAGGGTAACTGTTCGTGAATCCCACTCAACAAGCGCTCATGCGCCCCCATGTAGCCAGAGAGATCGGCACCAGCGGCGATCACCGGAACCTGTAATAGCTCTTGGTCCTGCAGAGCTACCAGTTGAGCCAAAGACTGCTCACCAACGCTAACCACTAAATCAAACTGGTAATAGAGCAAAACTTGCTTCAACAGCTCATCTTGGGCCATGCGGTAACCTGCATCGGGGTTCGCCGAGGGTGAGAGTTGTCGATTAAACAGCCATACTGACTGTTCGGCTGTCGCTTGGCGTAAGCCTCGATCAAACTCGGCATACCATTGTGGCCCTGCCGGATAAGAGTTTAATACTAAAACACGGGCGGTTCGGGCTTGGGCGTTAAAACTGCTACTCAGACACAACAATACCAATAGCAGCTTAAATAAAGCGCTGAGTGAATAGCCCCGAATGAATAAATTATTCAGCAAAATATTCATCCACCTTCGTCATTTTTTATCCATTTTTATCATCCAGCCCCGCGTGATTACCAGCACTAGGCTTAGTCATTCCAGTTCTGTAGAATATGCTACCAAACTACAGCAAGGTTTATCATATTTATGAATATTTTGATGGCTCTATCGCAACTAGAGGTAACTGGAGCCGAAGTCTACGCGACTCAACTTGGCAACCGACTCAGCCAACGTGGCCATCAAGTATTTTACGTATCCGATACTTTAAGTTGCCCCCATCAAGGGCCACATTTTAAGTTGCGTTTCAATAAACGTAGTCTGCCGCGCCGATTTTGGCATGTATTCTATCTTATCTACTTAATTATTAGATACAAAATTCAGTTAGTTCACGCCCATAGCCGAGCCTCGGGTTGGTCTGCCTACATCGCCTGCAAACTCACCCATACCCCCATGGTTACCACCGTACACGGCCGGCAACCCGTACACCGTTCGCGCAAAAAATTTCATGCCTTGGGTTACCACGCTCTAGCAGTATGTGAAAATATTGCTCAACAAATTATTCGTGACTTAGGCGTACCCGCAGAGCAGGTGAGCGTGCTGCGCAATGGCATCAACAGCCAAGAGTTCTATCCCTTGCCTGCTGCCAATAATCCTCAGCCAATGATTCAAATCATCGGCCGCCTCACCGGCCCCAAAGGTGAGTTGGTTTACCAGCTATTGAAACAATGCATCGACTTAGATGCTTATCGTGTACAAGTGATTAGCGGCAGTCAACCCGATGCCCGCTTTGCTGAGTTTGAGTCCAAGGTCGAGTTTTGTGGTTACAGCAGCAATATTCGAGAAACCATCCAACAAGCCGACTTAGTGATAGGAGCCGGTCGCGTGGCCATGGAAGCACTACTGTGCCAAAAACAGGTCTTTGCCGTGGGTGAAGCGAAGGCTCTAGGCTATATCACCGAAGCCAACCTGCCAGCAGCGCTGGCTAGTAACTTTGGCGATGTGGCCGATGATGGCAGAACCGAACTCGATATAGATTACTCGAGCTTGGCCAAACAATTAGCCCAAATTCAGCAGCAGGCCCCAGTGAGTGACCAGTTGGTGACAGCTGTCAAAGCCGAGTACGATCTCGATGGTGTATGTGAACAAGTGCTCAAGCTCTATCAACGGGCCTATGTTTATACCAAGCAAAGGGAAATCCCCATCATCATGTACCACCGCGTGACTAAAGATGACAGCTTGGCCGGCACCTATGGTACCTACGTGACCACTGAGCGCCTAGAGCAGCATTTCCAAACCATTAAACGCATGGGTTTAACTCCGATTACCTTCAGTGAATTAGCCGAGATAGGCCTAGAGCATCGCTTTAATCCGGGCAAACGTTATATTATTTTGACCTTTGACGATGGCTATCAGGACAATTACGACTTGCTGTTGCCCTTACTTAAAAAATACCAGTTCAAAGCAGTCATCTATGCTGTCAGTGGTACTGATCACAACCGTTGGGATGTAGAGCACCCCAGCAAACCCGAACAACGCTTTGAGCTAATGAGCCCAGAAACCCTGCGCGATATCGACCGAAGCGGCTACGTTGAAATTGGTGGACATACCCTTAACCACCCTAAATTGGCTGAACTGAGTGACGCAGAACAACGCCATGAAATACAGCAAAACAAACTGGATCTAGAAAACTTGCTAGGGCGGCAGCTAAACACCTTTGCTTACCCCTACGGTAACCACAACCAGCAAAGCAAAGAGATAGTGAAACAGGCAGGCTATCAATTTACCGTAGCCACCGATTCAGGCCCTGTAGCGATGCATGAAGACTTGCAGCAGATCCGCCGCATAGTGATGTTCCCCAGTACCAGTAGATTTGGCCTATGGCGAAAAATTAAGGGCAACTACACCCTAAGAAAAGCCAAATAACAACCAGCTTTAGCCTCTTAGCAAACTGGGTTTGGTAATATTAAGCTTGCGCCGACTCGGTAGTAAGCCTAGCTAAAAGCTGGCGACACTTCTGCAGTAATTCGGCCAAGTCAAACTCACCGATGTTGACTTCTTCCTGCGAATTGCTCGGTTCACGAGAAAACACCACTTCGGTGGGTTGATAGTTAGGCTGCCACATGGCGAAATTGGCGGGGTCGGGACGATAAATTGCCACCATAGGACTCGCAAAACAACGGGCTAAGTGCACGGTGGCGGTATCCACACTAATAAACAACTTACTGTGTTTAATCAGCGCCGCATTTTGGTCGATGCTTTGAGTTTGTGCTAAGCAATGCACTCCGGCCAAGGGCTCGGCGACTCGGCTTACCAAAGCTTGGTTACTGGGCGAAGCCAGAATCACTAAAGAGAACTCCGGAAAGGCTTCTCTTAAGCCCGCAGCCACTTGTATAAGTCGCTCCTCGGTAAATGAGCGCTTACCAGCATTGCCAAAAGGGTTAAGCGCAATATATTGGCCACGCATTTCAGCTAAAAAACCCAATACGGCTTGCTCGGTTTCCGCTGGCAAAGTATAGCGATAATTGGCATCTTCCACCGTAACGCCTAAACGCTTAGCGGCTTCGATAAAATATTGCTGACTAGGTTTACCCAACACCTGCTCACGAATGTTGCAGTTAATTAAACCAACGCCTTGAGCAATGCCGATGTTAAGCTGCGCCTTTAAGCAGCCTAGCATCAAGAAGTCTCGTGCTTTTACCGTTTCGGGCAGAAATATTACCGCTTGATAATAAGGTAGCCGGGAGATGAGTTTTTTCACCTGCCACAGCTTGGCGCGTTTAGGATAATGATGAACATGGTCAATAGCGGGGTTACTTTCATACATCGCCGCGGTGTTGGCGGTGCAAAGCACCCCAATGGTCATATTCGGATTGGCTTTTTTTAGTTCTGGATAGATAAACGACGCCACTAAGCTGTCGCCTATCTTTCCGTCACTACGCACGATCAAGACACTGTCGCAAGACTCTAGCCTTTCTAGTGGCGGCAAGTTGCGGTCGAACAAGCTGCGCCCAAGTGCAAAGTTAAACTTATCTCTTGAGCGACGAACGCCGTGTAAGTAGTCACTAATAGCCATGGCGTATCCGAATTAAGCCAAAGCGGTTTTTAGTAGCTCAAGGTATTTCGCTTCTGTTGCTTGGCGATGCTCAATCAGGGCTTGGCTACGTTGCTCCACGTTTTCAATGGCCGAACGCACTACCGCCATGAACTCGTCGGTACTGGCATCCAAAGTCACCATATCAGCTAAGAAACCTTTCACCGTGCTAGCGCGCGGATCATGGGCAATCATCACACCAGGCGTCCCCTGTGAGGCACACATACCGATACCATGAACGCGATACCCCACCATTAAATCGTACTCACTGAAGATGTCTCGATAATCCTTAGCGTCGAAGGAATAACGTAAAGTATGACCTGGGAAGTCTTTCTTAAAGTCAGACAATTCGTCGATGTAATGAGCGACAAATTCAATTTCATAGTCAGCCGATAATTGCTCGATCATCGCCTTGTAATTACGCATCATAAATTGATAGGTATCATCAGAAACATTATTACAAGCCACCGCGCTATTGGTACCGTAAAGAATACCGATTTTTTTCACCTGCTTAACTTGACGGAAAGTCGGGCTTGAAAACAGAGCCGGACAAGGCAAGTAATGCGCACCAATCGGGGCCAGTGCGGCATGGCACACCTCATCGCGACAAGTAATCAATTTGGCATTATCAAAAGCATAACGCTCATCTTCTGAAAACTGCTCGGCGTTGTACTCAAATGGTCCACTGGTGCCTAAACCTAGAAAAACCGTGGGAATTTTATATTCGCGAATCGACTCATAAAGCTTACGTGTGCGAATGCCGCGCCACTCTGGCGAGCCGGCGAATACCGCCATATCGGCGTAGTCCATAGGTAAGCGCTCTTTTACCGAGTTATCCAAGAATTTCTCAGCAAAGTCTTTACCCAAAGCGTTGTCTACGGCTTTGATGAAATCGTATTTCCGAGCTCGTCGAATCTGAGGATTACGGTTAAAAATTATCGGGTTATATTTACCTACAACCTTGCTCAACAGGTACTCAGTACCCATTAAAATGAACTCATCACCGGGGTTCCATTGGCGAGTAGTCGAAAAAACTATATTCATCATTTATTACCAAATTCATTTATCTGTAAGTCAGCACCAAGCAAGCATTTGAGCTAAGCCGATAAGCAGAGACTAGTGTATAACAATCACGACCAATCGAGGATCACTTTGCCACTTTGCCCCGAGCGCATCGCATCAAAGCCTTGTTGGAACTCATCCACCGAGTAGTGATGAGTAATAACCGGACTTAAATCGAGGCCAGATTGTATCAAAGATGCCATTTTATACCACGTCTCAAACATCTCACGGCCATAAATACCTTTGATCACCAAACCCTTGAAAATCACCTGACTCCAATCGATGCCCATATCGCTAGGGGGAATGCCCAACATGGCAATTTTTCCGCCGTGATTCATCAACTCCAGCATCGAACTAAAGGCACTGGGTACGCCCGACATCTCTAAGCCTACGTCAAAACCTTCGGTCATGTTCAGTTCAGCCATGGTGTCTTTTAGCGATTCCTTGGCCACGTTAACAACTCGCGTCGCGCCCATTTGTTTAGCCAAATCCAAGCGGTAGTCATTTACGTCGGTGACCACCACATGGCGTGCCCCCACGTGCTTGCAAATAGCCGCCGCCATTATGCCAATTGGGCCTGCACCGGTAATCAAGACATCTTCGCCCACTAGGTCAAAAGACAAAGCGCTGTGCACAGCATTACCGAAGGGGTCAAAAATCGCCGCTAAGTCGTCGCTAATTTCATCGGGAAGCTTAAAGGCGT